>JBBRXR010000087.1:0-6407 GCA_038238485.1 Elusimicrobiota bacterium
ACGTAAACCAGCTGTCGAACCCCCGTGTCGAGCACCGCGCTGTCCGGCACGGCGAGATGCTTTCCGATCGAGGCATGGATCGTCGCGCTCAGGTACATCTCCGGCTTGAGCGCTCCGTTGGGGTTGGCCACCTCCACGCGCACGCGAAGCGTCCGGGTCTCGCTGTTCACGATGGAGTCGACGGCGCGAACCGTTCCTTCCACGCGCTGGCCCGGCAATGCCGGCGAGGTGAATTCGGCGACCTGCCCGGATTTCACGAAAGCGGCTTCGTAATCGTAAATATCGACGTAGATCCACACCTTGCCGCCGGCTTTTCCCAGAAGAAGGTTCGACGCGTCAAAACCCGGCGCGCTGATCTCCTGGATCTGCTGATCAGACAGGCCCATCTGCCGCAGACGCAGCTTTGATGCGCGCACCGTCGTATCCGATTCCGCCTGGTTCTCCGCGGAGCCCTGCGCGTGACTCTTGCGCGCTTCCTGGTACTCGAGGATCGCGCTGTAGAGGTTGGGGTCGTATGCCACACGGCTCGGCGCCTTGATCGTCAGGTACAGCTCCCTCATTTCGACGGGCGACACCGTCACGCCGATTTTCTGTTCGCTCGCGGCCGACACCTTCACCATGCCCTGCCCGGCCACCGTCGTGGACGACATGTCGTCCGCGTATACCGGCACGTAATCCATGCCCATTTCGTCTTTCGCCGGGACATCGGAATGCACCGATGGGTTCATGGGGTTCCGATAAAAGAGCGCCTTGCCCGGCTGGCCGGCGTCGGGAGTATCTTCGTCGATTTTAACGAGGCGCATGTTGCAGATCGGACAATCGCCCGGTTTTTCGGACGTGTATTGCGGATGCATGGCGCAGTGGTATCGCTTCGTCTTCTGCCCAGATGCGGTCACGGATGCCGGATCCGATTTTTGGGAACACGCGGCGAGTCCGCCGATGACGAGAGTGGCCAGAACCGCCGGCAGTAAGAGGTGTTTAGTGCGCATCGGAGATCTCCTTCACTTTGTTCAGATCGATTCCCACCCAGCGCTCCAAAAGGCTCCAGTGCTCGCCGTAGTGATACAACTGCTCCTGATATTCGTTGTTGGCCTCGAGCCAGGCGCGAAACGCCTCGAGGATGCGGAGGAAGTCACCGCGGCCGCTGGCGTATTGATCGCGCGCCACGCGGAGGTTGCTCTGCGCCGTGGGCAGAATGTCGCGCTCGTAGTTCCGCGTGAGCACAAGGTGGGTCGTCGCCTCCGTGTATTCCATATGGACCATCTTCAACACCATGTTCTGCATTCCCTGGGAAGCGGCTTCGGCTTCCAGGACGTGTTCGGAGGCGCTTCGTGCCGTGCCGATGGGCCGACGGAGCCAGAGCGGGACGGAGAGTCCAATTCCAAACGTTCGTCCGCTTGGTCCCACCTCGGGAATCTCGCGGTCGTACATCAGGTCGACGTCCGGCAAAAATTCAAGTCGGCCCCGACGGCGCATCGCGTCGGCGTGATTCCTCTCGTGGGCCGCTGCCCAGTATTGAGGGGCCGTCTGGCGCGCGGCGGATTGAAACTGCGCCAGCGACGCCGGCAAGTCGACCACCTCGGGCGACGAGGCAGGGCCAAAGGAAGCGTCCGTCGGCCGGTTCAAAAGCGTGTCGAGCTCAATCTGAGTGAGAATGCGTCCCTGCTGATTCTCGAAGAGGAGGTTCTCCATCTTTCGCAGCTCCATCTGCGCCATGAAAACATCCGAGGTGGACGACTGGCTGGACGCGAGCCGCGACTGGGCGGTCTGCAGAACGCTTCTCAGCGCGGCGACGCTTTTCTGGGCGAGATCGATCTTCTGGTCGGCGAGGAACAGCTGGAAGTAGCGAATGCGGACGTCGGTCAGCACTTCGATTTCCTTGGCGCGGTAGTTCGCCTCCGCAATCAGGGATTCTTGGTGACGCATCCGGGCATCCCCGGAGAGTTTCCCGGGAAATGGAACGGTCTGTTCCACGCGATAGTGACGAATGACGATCGGTGGCGCTCCGTCGCTGCCGCTCGGAAAGCGCTCATCTTCGAAGGTGAACATCGGGTTCGGCCAGGTGCCGATCGGGCCGATCTCGAATCGGCGGACCTGCCACGCTTCGCGAGCGGAACGGATGTCAGGATTGTCTTTCTGCGCTGCGGCGAGAATGTCGGGTAATGACACCTTCGATGGCGCCGGATCCTCGGCGCAAACCGGGATCACAAGAAACAAGACGACCGGAAAAATAAACACCTTGAGTGAACGCATACGAAACTCCAGGGACGAGACGGGAACGAGACCAACCAGGGTGAGAAGACGGGGCCGTGAAAGGCCGACGCCGTTGGTTAGGCGAGAAGCGCGGGAGGACCGCGAAGGGAGGAAGGAGAACGGAAAGCCGCATGGCCAGGCGGTGCCTGGGACTGCGGAATGAGACGGACGCGCGCCGCAGCGGCCGGCGCCATTTCTTCCGTGAGGAACAGGTTCAAGACGACGAACAAATCGGGGCTGGCGTCGACGGCATGGGAGAGAACAGCGGCCGTCGGCGACGGCGTCGCTTTCACCATCGGGCAATGCCGCGGCGCGGATGCGCCGGCGGGCGTGCAGCAACACGTTTCCGTGGTGGACGTACAGGAGAGAGCAACGGCGGGAGATCCGAAGAAGAGCGTGACAGCGGTGATGAGACCCAGCATTCGCGTCATAACGTGAATAGTATAGCCGATCCCGGACATTCGGGCACGTTTCAAATCGCCCACTCTGGACGAGGTGTTTTTAAGCGGGCAGGATTAATTACGTTTGCGACCGCCCGGCCGTGGGACTGGTAACATTCAACCTGGTTATGGACAACACTCAAAACAACCGCCGGAAACTGACCATCGCCCTCGGTATCACCCTGACGTTCATGGCAGCCGAAGCGATTGTCGGCCTGATGAGTGGAAGCCTAGCCTTGCTCGCGGACGCCGGGCATATGCTGACAGACGCGGGGGCGCTGGGCCTGAGTCTGCTCGTGATCTGGTTGAGCGCCAAACCGCCGAGTGCCCGGCGAACGTTCGGCTATCGTCGAACCGAAATCCTCGCTGCCCTCGCCAATGGCCTGACGTTGTGGGTGACGGTCGGGATCATCATGCACGAGGCCTATCAACGCCTGAAAAGACCGCCGGAAGTGGCCGCAGGGCCAATGATTGTTGTCGCCGCGTTCGGTCTGGTCGCCAACCTGGTGACCGCCTGGATTTTGAAGGGAGCCCATGAACATGGCCACGCCCACGGCCTCAACATGCGCGGGGCCTATCTTCACGTGTTGATGGATA
This sequence comes from Elusimicrobiota bacterium, assembly GCA_038238485.1. Lineage (GTDB taxonomy): Bacteria > Elusimicrobiota > Elusimicrobia > F11 > F11 > JBBRXR01. The sequence goes on from JBBRXR010000087.1 coordinate 3,291, forward strand.
CGTGGGGCTCGGTGGGGGTCATTGTGGCGGCGGTGATCGTGGCAAAGACCGGATATGTCAGGGCGGACCCGATCGTTTCCGTATTAATCTGCGGACTCATCCTGTTCAGTTCGTGGAGCTTGATCCGGGATTCGGTTTTGGTCCTGCTCGAGGCCACGCCGCCTCACCTCGACACGGCGACCATCAACACGTCACTCATGCGTATCAGCGGCGTGAGCGGCATTCACGATCTCCACGTCTGGACCGTCACGTCCGGTTTCGACGCGATGAGCTGTCACATGCAGGTCGAGGATCTGGCACAGAGCCAGCGGATCCTGGCCCAGGCGCACCACGTGCTGTCCACGGAATTCTCGATTCAGCACTCCACCATCCAGATCGAGGTGGTTAAGCGGTGACCTTGTCGACGCGGCGACTGGAAGCGCGGAGCGCGTCGAGAAGTCCCTGGGCGTCGCGCTCGACGCTCTTGAACTTTGCGGCGCTGGCCGCCGTCTTGATGGCCTGAACTTCGGCGAGGTATTTCTTCAGGTCCACGTTGATCCGCTCGAGTTCTTCCCGAAGCTGGATCTTTTCCTTATCTGAAAATTCCGATCTCCCCTCTTTCTTGAAACCGGAGAGGCGCGCGTTGACGGCCTTCACGTTCGCTTCCACCTTCCCCAACTCCTCGCGGATCTGGTTCTGCTGTTGTTTGCGCAGATAAATCTCCTGCGCGCGATCGCCCACGGCCTTCGCGGCCTCTTCCGACTTCGCACGCGCCTCCTGAAGGACCCGCGAAAAATCCTGAATGCCGTTTGAGATGCTCGTTCCATGCTGCGCGAACTGGTTGAGCACCTTCACCGCGTGCTCGAGCCCGCTTTCCGAATCGATATCGAGGCGCTGAAGCTGCCCGCTGAGCCTGTTCAGCTCCGTGAAATCATTGTCGAGTTGGAGGGCGAGGCGCCCGAACGCGGAAAGGCTGTCGGTTTTAATGGATGGCATGGCGCAGTTGTACCTGAATGAAAGATTGAAAGCAAAATGAGCCGCCAGTCCAGTTCACAGGACCTTCTCGCCTGGCGACTGGATCTTGGGAACACCGATCCTTTGCGAATGATAGATCCCGGCGTCCCCGGAAAAAAGATAGCTGACCACGCAGCCCACCGCCGCGAACGGACCCATCGAGGCCCCGAAGATTTCCATCGCCAGCACCGTGCAGGCCAGCGGGGTGTTGGCCGCTCCCGCGAACACGGCGACGAATCCGATGCCTGCGAGTGTCGCGGATGACAGCGGCGACCCCGGCAGCGCGCCGAGAACATTTCCCAGCGTCGCGCCGATGAAAAAAAGCGGCGTGACTTCGCCGCCCTTGAATCCGAACCCCAGCGTGATCGCCGTCAGAAGAAGCTTGCCGGCAAAGTCCCACGGAAAGACCCGCGTGACGAACGACTCCTTCAGGATTCCCGTGCCGAGGCCGACGTACCGCCCGAACCCAAATACAAAAACCAGGACAACGACCACCACGCCGCCGAACGCCGGGCGAAGCGCCGGGCGCTTGAAGGCGGCTTTCGATCGCTCCGTGATGACGTGGGTCAGCGTGGAAAAACAGCGCCCGGTCAGGCCGAACAGGGCTCCCGCGACAACCGCGGTCAGGAGACCGGCCGTCGTGAGCGCCGGGACGACGAACGAATAGGCCTCGTGCGCGAATCCCAGCGCCTGCGTCACGCGGTCACCGACCAGCGCCGCGACCAGGCAGGGCAGAAGCGCGTCGAACCGAAGACTGCCCACCGAAAGAACTTCAAGGCCGAAAATCGTGCCCGCGATCGGCGTTCCGAAAACGGAACCGAACCCGGCACTCATGCCCGCCATCAGCAGGAGCTTGCGGCCGTCATTCGACAGTCGAAACGGCTTGGTTAATCGATCGGCGAGGGACGCCCCCATCTGGACCGCCGTTCCCTCTCGGCCCGCGGATCCGCCGAAAAGATGCGTCACTAGCGTTGCGAACAGGATGAGCGGCGTCGTTCGCAGCGGAATGACGGCCCTGGGATCATGAACCTCATCGATAATGAGATCGCTGCCGCTTTCGACCGCCGCACCATATTGCTGGTAGGTCCAACCGATCCCCAGTCCGGCCAGCGGGAGAAGAAGAATGATGAGCCGGTGACCGTCGCGAAACGCCGTCACCCAGGCCAGCGAATGGAGAAAAAAGGCCGTGGCGACACCGGAGAGGACGCCAACCAGAATCGCGACGAACGACCACCGGAGAACGAAGGGAAGGACCGTGAGGGATTGGAAACGATTACGTTTTAAGGGCTCGCTGCTCACGTTCACGTTTTACATGCTTTTTATCGACGGGAAAAGGATAATGAAGGGATGCCGAAGCGGTTCAAAAAAATCTACATCGAAATCAGTAACGTCTGCAACCTGCAGTGCACGTTCTGCCCGGAAGTCGTCCGAGGAAAGAAGTTCATGGCGCCGGCGCTTTTTGAGCAGACAGCGACGGCGGCGGCCCCGCTCACTGACGTGGTCTGTTTTCATCTCATGGGCGAACCCCTTCTCCATCCGGAGTTCGAGAACTATCTGAACATCTGCGGGAAACTCGGGCTTCGCGTCGAGCTCACGACCAACGGCGTCCTCCTGGACGACAAGCGGACGGAGGCGCTCATGAACCCCGCTCTCAGCCAGGTCAACTTTTCCCTCCAGAGTTTCGAATCCAACTTTCCGGAGCGGGACGATGCCGACTACCTTCGGCGAATTTTCCATTTCACCCAACGGGCGTTCGTCGAGCGGCCGGACCTGAACATCAGTTACCGGCTCTGGAATGAAGGCGCGCCGGGCGCAAACGCGTCCAACGATCGGATGGTGGAAAAAATTCAGCGAGGGCTTTGTTTTTTTGAGGACGTTCCCGGAAAGAAGGGCGTGCACATTAAGGGGCGCGTCTATCTGCATCGGGATGTCCGGTTCGAGTGGCCCCACCCGAGCCAACCGGTAAGAAGTACCGTTGGCTTCTGCCATGGCCTTTCTTCCCACATCGGAATTCTCGCGGACGGAACGGTCGTTCCGTGCTGCCTCGACAAGGAAGGCGTGATCGACCTCGGCAATTGCGGTTCGAGCCGGCTGACGCAGATTATCGACGGCAAGCGCGCCAAG
>JBBRXR010000088.1:0-6396 GCA_038238485.1 Elusimicrobiota bacterium
CGTCCCCAGCGAACGGCGGCAATGGGGAGAAGAACGAGCACGGCGAGCCAGGGAAGCGGATGCCCGCGCAGAAATGCGCTGGTGGAAATCAGTATCCGCGTCGAGAGGGGAAGGACCTGCCCGGTGTTCTGGAACACCCGCGTGACCTGCGGGACCACGGTCACGAGAAGTCCCGAGACCACCAGAATGGCGACGGTGGTGAGCAGCGCCGGATAAACCATGGCGAGCACGACCTTCTGTTGAAGCGCCTGCCGGTTCTCCATGTAATCGGCCAGGCGATCGAGAACGTCATCGAGTCGTCCGGACTGCTCCCCGGTTTCGACGAGGCGCAAATAGATCTCCGGGAAAGTCCGGGGGAAACCGGCGAGGGCTTTCCCAAGCGGGAGTCCCTCGCGGACCCGGCTTCGAAGCGTCGCGAAGACGGCGCGGGCGCGCGCGTCGTCCGTTTGTTCGGTGAGCGCGGAGAGCGCTTCATCGACCGGCAATCCAGCGCGAATGAGCGTCGCGAATTGGCGTGTCATGATGGACAACCGGGCGCTGGAAATCTCTTTTCGCCAATGGGCCGTCGACAGGCCGCCCGACCATCGGCGTTGCGAACGCGCGAGCGCTTCGACCGACAGGGGCGTGAGTCCCTGGGCGCGCAGATCGAGCCGGACATGGCGGGCCACGTCACCCTCGGCGATTCCGCTGACGGTCTTCCCCTCGGTGGTTAGGGCTTCGTATCGGAAGGAGCCCATTATTCGCTCGTCACGCGCAAAATCTCGTCGATGCCGGTGACGCCCGCCCGCACCCAGCGCATCCCGTCCTGGCGGAGACTCCGGAGCGAGCCTGCGCTCGCGTGCTGGCGCAGGGCATTCTCGCCGGCGGCGTCGTGGATCAGCGGACGCATGTCTTCGTCGATCAGCAGCGTCTGATAGACGCCGGTCCGGCCGCGATACCCTGTGTTGTTGCAGGCGCGACACCCGACCGGTGAATAAATCAAAGAGGATTCCCGATTTGTCGGCGGAATCTCCGCCAACTGCGCTTCGGCCAACGAGGGAACGCTGGGCCGGCGGCAATCAGGACACAGACGCCGCACGAGTCTTTGCGCCACCACGCCGAGGAGGCTGGAGGCGACCAGGAAGGGCTCGAGCCCCATGTCCTGAAGGCGTGTCAGGACGCCGACGGCATCGTTGGTGTGAAGCGTGGCCAGAACCAGGTGACCCGTGAGGCTGGCCTGAACGGCGATCTGAGCTGTTTCGAGGTCGCGGATTTCACCGATCATGACGATGTCCGGGTCCTGACGAAGAATGGCGCGCAGGGCCCGGGCGAACGTCAGGTTCGTCTTGAGATTGATCTGCGTCTGGCCGACGCCCTCAAGCGCGTACTCGATCGGATCCTCGACCGTGAGGATGTTCTTCTGGCGGCTATCGAGTTCAGAAAGGGCGGCGTAAAGAGTGGTGGTTTTGCCCGAACCGGTGGGTCCGGTGACGAGGATAATCCCATGCGGCTGCTTGAGAAGGTGGCGAAGCGACGCCAGCATGTCGGCAGGAAGACCGAGAGAATCCATGGTGAGCTGCCCGGCCTGTTTGTCGAGGAGGCGCATGACGACGCGTTCGCCATGCCCCGTGAGCAGGGTGGACACGCGCACGTCGACGGCGCGTCCAGCGAGGCGGAGCGAAAATCGGCCGTCCTGAGGCAACCGTTTTTCGGCGATGTCGAGCTGGGCCATCACCTTGATTCGGGAGACGACCACGCCGTGAAGGGCCGGGCGAAGATCGATCACATCGCGGAGCATCCCGTCCAGGCGGAAACGCACGGCGAGCCGCGTCTCGAAAGGTTCGATGTGGATGTCAGAGACTTTTTCGCGAAGCGCCTGCGCCAGCAGCGCATTGATGAGCCGGATGACGGGCGCATCGTTCTGCGTCTCCAGAAGCTCCGCAGACACCGGAAGGCTGCGCGCCAGTTCGCCCACGTCATCATTTTCCCCGATGTCCTCGGCCACTTCCCGGGCCTGCTCGAGCCCGGACTGATAAGCGCGATTCACGAGCGTTTCGAATTCCTCCGTTGGCACGGAGGTGACCGCCACGTTATCGTCGAATGTCCGCGCGATTTCATTTAACGCGGCCGCTGAGAAATCCGGACGAGCATAAACAGTGATTCCCGACGGCCGACGGTCGACCGCGACGACGCCATTCGCTCGCGCGAAAGCGTACGGGATCACCCGCACGATGTCCGCATCGAGGCTGATGCCGGCGCTTACGGGTGGGATGGCGCCTCCGGAGGCTTCACCGCTGGGGCGACCGGGGCCGCGGGCGTTTTCGGTTCAGGCAGGACGGGAACCTGATACCGGGGAATGAAGGGGGAGAACTCCATCTTCGACCCTTTCTGCAGTCCGCGCATGAATTCGTAGCGGTCGTTGGTGATCGTCGACATGTCATTCGGACTGTGGACGATCACCGGCCGCAGGAAAATCATCAGGTTGATCTTTTCTTTCTTGCGGCTCCGGAAGGTGAAAAGCTCGCCGATCAAAGGGATGTGCCCCAGGATGGGGACACGGTTAACGGAATCGCTGACGGTGTCCTGGATGAGGCCGCCGAGAGCGACGATCTGTCCGTCGCCGACGTTCACGGTGGTCTCGAGAGAGCGTTTGTTCGTGATGATATCCTGAGCGCCGATGGACGTCGGCACCACGCTCGAGACTTCCTGAAAGATTTGAAGTTTTATTTCACCGCCGTCGGAGATCTGCGGTTTGATGCGAAGCGTCAGGCCGACGTCGTGCCGCTCAATCGTCTGGAACGGCACCACACCGGTGGAGCCCGTTGTCTGCGTGTACCGGCCCGTGAGAAATGGGACGTTCTGCCCGATGACGATTTTGGCTTCCGAATTGTCGAGCGTGAGAAGGGTCGGGGTGGAAAGAATGTTGGCTTTGCTGTCCTGCTCAAGGGCGCGGATGAGGCCGCTGAGTCCAGCGACAAACGTTCCGTCGGGAAGCGTGACGCCGTCGCCAAGAATTCCGACGGAAATGCCATTCGGGTTCACCAGCGCCTGGGCGGGCGTTTGCGCGCCGCCCGCGAGAGGAAAATTAAGCGCACCGGCGACCTGGTCTCCGTTCAATGGACGGACGGCGGAAAACTGAACGCCGAACTCCGCCGCGCGCGTTGAACTGACCTCCGCGATGAGCGCTTCCACGTACACCTGGGCGCGCGGGATGTCCAACTTGTCGACGATCGACTGGACGTTGTTGTAAATGGCGTCGGGGCCGCTGACGATGAGTGAGTTCGATGCTTCATCCGCCTGCACCAGGGAATCCACCGAGCCACCGCTGAGAGGCGTCGAATTCTTCGCGCCGTTCAAGAGGCCGCGAATAACGTCGGCCAGCTTGGTGGCCTCTGCGTGACGCAGATAAATGACGCGCGATTGTCCGCCGGACTTCGCCTGGACATCCAGTTGAGCCACCAGCCGGCGTATCGACTCGAGTCGCGCCGGGTTGTCCGCGCGGATGAGAAGGCTGTTCGTGCGAAGATCAGGAATAATTGAAAGGGAAGCGTCGGCCCCACCGCCTTGGCTTTCGGGCAGGCGGCCCACCAGCTGGGCGACATCCATCGCCGAGGCGTTGGCGAGCGGAATGATCGTCACGTCATTTTTTCCTGGCCGATCGATTCCGTCGATGACACGCATGATGTTTCGAACGCTGGTGGCGGGGGCGGTGATGATCAGCGTGTTGGTGGGCGCGTAAACGTAAACCTGACCCGTGGGCTCAAGGAGCTGGCGGAACGACGCCGCCAGTTGATTGGCGGACGCATACTGAATCGGAACGATCTGCGTGACGTAGGAATCGCTGTTTCCCGGCGATCCGCCTTCCCGAACGCCGGCGCCCAGCCGGGCTTCGTTCTCAGGAACGATTTTGATGACCTCTCCGGGCCCTTCGATCGCCGCCAACCCCTGGCTCTTGAGCGCCGAGATGAAAATCTGGTACGCGGCGGCCCGGGAAACGGGTTTCGATGAAATGATCGTCAGCTTCCCCTTCACCCGCTGATCGAGGAGGAAATTTTTTCCGGTGAGTTGAGAAACCGTTTTAACGACGGCCGCCATGTCGGCGTCCTGAAAATTGAAAACAATTCCGTCTGGCGTTTCGGCGGCGGATTGCTGGGCGGAGAGCGGAGCGGCGTCTTCACCATGGAGAACGGAGGTGGCCGCCAGCGCGACCGCCAGAAAGAGGCGAGCGCCTCTATTTAACGTCATAGCGGAACTTCTCCTGCCGTCCATCGACGGTGACATCAAGCTGAATTTCATTGGATGAACCGAGTTGCTGGTAAAGCGTCAACAGGTCCTGCGGCTCTGTCACCTGTTTTCCATTCACGGCGTGGATAATCGTTCCCGACTTGAGTCCAAGCCGCTCATAAATACTGCCGGGCTCAACGCCTTCAATCGAAAGTCCGCCCCCGGCGGCCGAAGACACGCTCGCCTGCATGAGCGCTTCGGGGGAAGCCAGTTGAGCGCGCACGGCGTCTCGCGCCACCGCGTAGCGGTTGGGACCCAGCGACGCGACTCCGCTGGCAGAAATGGGGGCCTGTGCGCCCGGCGCTCCTGCCAAGAGAACGGTCTCGAGCCTTCCTCCGCGACGAAGGACGATTCGGTCGGGCTCGACGCGATCGAGAGCCGCTCCCTTCACAATCTCCTGACCCAACGTGAACGGCTCCGCCGGGCGGCCCGAGACTGATACGAGAGCGATGCTCGCACGCCCCGCCGCCACCACACCGATGAGAGAGATGCCCAGGTCCCCGGTGGCCAACCCTCCGTCACGGAGGGCCGAGAGCCGGGGAGGTACTGTGTGGTCTCCGAAGAAGTGCGCGGAGAACACGCCGGGGACATCGATATTAGCGACGCGCTTTTCACCCAGCGGCCCCACCATTGGGGTCACGGCTGGAGCTGGGGCAAGGAGCCGCCAGGTCAAGTCCGCGAGGCCCTTCGAGAGAAGGGCCACCGCCAGGAGAAGCGCGAAACGCTGAACAGTCCTTGAAGAGACCGCCGAGGCCGTCGCCTGTTCCAGGCCCGCAGAGCCGGAGGACGCCCAGTCGGCCGTACGAGGCGCCTCAGCCAGCGGTTCTGCTTTGGATCGGCGCATTCGAGTGAACCTTAGAAGTTCGCTCCAACGAAGAAGCCCAACGTGGACCACTTGAAGTCAGCAACGTTCGAATTCCCATCGATTTTTGGGAAGCCGGCGTAACGAAGGCCGAGGTCATAATTCTTGAAGCTGACGCTGGGTGAGATTTCCCAAGTGAATCCGAGCTTGTTCTCCGATCCGCCGTTCCCGGTGGTCACGGATCCAGCGTTCGTCACGCTGTCTTTCGTATGACCCTGCGCCACGCCAAGGCCGGCGCCGAGATTGAAAGACCAAGAGTCTCTGAAAGGCCATTTCTTACGCGCTTCAGCAAGAAGGCGAATGTACTGGGTTTTCTTTTCCCGGTCCGTGCTGCCGTCCCCGAGAAGCGTGCTGGTGCCTGAGATGTGCGTATCCACTTTCGGCGCGAAGACGTATCCGAGGGATCCGCCCAGTTCGAAGCTTCTGACCGGCGCGAAAAGGCCGACACGGATGCCGTAGCCGGATTTCGCGTCTGAATTAAACGATGAGGAGGAATACCCCGATCCAACCAGGCCGTTCGCGGAAGACTGTGCGAAATCGTCAGGACCGTCAGTGGCGTTTCCCGGGAGAAAGGCGTCGAGCTGAGTAAAGAACTTGGCACTTTCCATGGCGAAACCGCGCTGGATGGCGCCGCTGGCGAGAAGAAACGTCCCGACGGCCAGGATGGTACCGATACGTCCGTGCATTGACTTCCTATTCATGAATCCTCCAGAGGTAGGGAAGAAAACTTCCCGAGTAGCAAAGCGAAGGCGGGGGTGTTCAACAACTTCTTCGTCGCCGCGGGCGATAAAGTTACGAATGATTTCGCGGGAGCGAGCATCAGAGGCAAGGAGCACGTCCAAGTGAGGCGTCGTGAAGCTTCGGGCATTGTACTTGTGCCGCTTCACTTCCACCATAAATGCACGATGACTCTACGGTACTAGGAACTGACAAATCATACGTCCCGAGCTCGGTGAAGTTGGTGGCGCCTCGATTCATGATTCTTTATCTCATCCAAAGCCCCCAGCCCTTCCTTCCACCGTTTTGAACCGATTCCGCGCTTGCTAGGATGAACGCGGATATGGAATCCCGTCCCTCCTCCGAAGGTTTTACCCTGATAGAACTGATGATCGTCGTCTCGATTGTTGGCCTGCTGGCGGTGATCGCCGTTCCAAAGTTTGCCGGGCTGGTGCGCAGATCCAGCGAAGGCTCCACGCTGGCCGGCCTCGGCGCGATGCGTTCCGCCCTCAATATCTACCGCGCCGACGCCGACGGCGTCGTTCCATCCGACC
>JBBRXR010000089.1:0-6371 GCA_038238485.1 Elusimicrobiota bacterium
GGTGTCGGTGGGTTTGGGCGGCTGGGCGTCCGGCTCAATCTTGTATTCCATGCCGGAACAACCACCCGAGGTCACGCGCAGCCGGAGCGCCGCGTCCGGCTGCCCCGTCTTCTCGAGAAGCTGCCGCACTTTCTTCGCGGCGTTCTCGGTGAGCGTGATCATCTGAGCCAAATGATCAGGCCTCGAACGAGTTGCCGCAGCCGCAGGACTTCTTGGCGTTGGGATTCTTGATCGAGAAACCTTCCTGGCCGAACTCTTCTTTGTAGTCGATGATCGCGCCCTTCAGGAGTTCGCCGCTTTTCGTGTCGATGAGAAGGTTGAAACCTTCAAACGACTGGGAGACGTCGCCTTCGGCGGCGGCATCGTCGAAACGGAAACCGTAGTTGTTGCCGGAGCATCCGCCCTGTTCGACGAAAACGCGGAGCGACTTGCCCTTCAGGGATTCGTCCTGGGCGAAGAATTCTTTGACCTTGGCGATGGCGCCGTCGGTGAGGGAAACGAGATTTTCAGTGGCTTGCATGGGGTCCTCCGTGACGTCTTGTGTATAGATACTTTACCATTTAGGTCAACAATAGAAAAGGGCTTTCCTCGACGGTAAAACCCGGGGAAAACGGCGGCTCTCCGCCGTTATTCGATCGATTCGAGGTAGCGTTCCGCCGAGATCGCGGAAGCGCAGCCACTTCCGGCGGCCGTGATGGCCTGGCGGAAATGGCGGTCGACCACGTCGCCGCAGGCGAAGACGCCCGGTATGTTGGTCTGCGTCTTGTGACCGACGAGGATGTAGCCGTCCTGGTCGGTCTTGATGACGCCGTTGAAAAGCGCGGAGTTCGGAATGTGACCGATGGCGAGAAAAAGGCCGTCGACATTGATCGATGACTCAACGCCGGTCTTTGCATCCTTTAGTTTCAGTCCCGAGACCTTGCCGTTGCCGACGACTTCGGCGATGTCCTGGCCGAGAAGCCAGGAGATCTTGGCGTTCTTCTGCGCGCGGTCCTGCATGATCTTCGAGGCACGCAACTCTGGCCGACGATGCACGACAGTGACCTTGTTCGCGAAGCGCGTGAGGAAAGTGGCCTCTTCCATCGCGGAGTCTCCGCCGCCGACCACGGCGACTTCCTTCCCCTTGTAGAACGCGCCGTCGCAGGTGGCGCACGACGTGACGCCGTGGCCCCAGAGCTTCTGCTCCGACGGGATGCCGAGCTTGCGCGGCGCCGCGCCGGTCGCGATGATGACGGCTTCCGCGGTGACCGTGGTTTCTTCGTAAGTCACGGAGAACGGCTTCTTCGAGAAGTCGACCTTCGTGACGTCCTTATAGAGGATCTCGGCGCCGAACCGCTCGGCCTGCTTTCTCATGTTCTCCATGAGGTCCGGGCCCATGACGCCTTCGGGGAAGCCGGGATAGTTTTCGACCTCGGTGGTCGTGATGAGTTGTCCGCCGGCGGAATAGCCCGCCAGGACGAGCGGCTTCAGGTTGGCCCGCGCTGCATAGATGGCCGCCGTGTAGCCGGCCGGTCCGCTTCCGATGATCACTACGTTTCTGTCGCTCATGGTCTCCACCTCTTCAATATTTTAAAACGCCGTCCGGCTATCGCCGGTTCCGGCCAAATGCGCCGCGTCGTTGTATCGGACGAGACGCCAGTTTCCGTCGCGTAAATCGAGCCGAGTGATGCCCGTGTTCCAGGTTGCCAGCGCCGACCACGGTTCCGGGGACAGCTTCAGCGCACTGAACACGGCCGCCCGGATGGTGCCGCCCGACGAAAAAACGACGGCCTTTCCTCCGGGATGCGCGGCGGCGACCTCATCGATCGTCGCCTGCACGCGTTGCTGCACCTCAAAAAACGATTCGCCGTTCGGCGGCCGGAAGTCGCCCGTGTGCTTGTAAAGCCCGGTCGCTTCGGGATTTTCCACCGCGATCTCGCGCCAGAGCCGGCCTTCCCAGTCGCCGAGGTGGCGTTCGCGAAGCTGCGGTTTGATCCGGAGCGGCGCGTTCGGATTGTCGAGCGCAATGCGCGCGGTCCGAAGGCAACGCTGCGAGTCACTTGAGTAAACGGCATCGAAGCGAAGCGCGCGCAGGCGTTCGCCGAGTGCCTCGGCCTGCCGGGTTCCGACTTCAGAGAGCGGCGAGTCCTGGTTCCCCTGCATGCGGCCTTCGCGGTTCCAAACGGTCTCTGCGTGACGGATCAATAACAGCGAGGTATCCATTGGGGTGTTCCGGGGGTGCGGCGTTCGGGCGATCGTACCGTTTTTCGGCGCGAATGGCATAATCGCCGTCATGCCCCCTTCTTCCCGTTCCCGCGTCTTCGCCTGGGCGTCGTACGACTTCGCGAACCACGCCTTTGCCACGTCGGTTTTGTCCGTCATCTTCAACGTCTACTTCGTCCGCTCGCTTGTGCCGGCCGCCGGCGCCCATCTTTGGGGATTGACGATTCCGGGCGAATCACTCTGGGGCTATCTCATCTCGGCGGTGATGGCGGTCGTGCTGGTGCTCTCTCCGGCGCTCGGCGCCCTCTCGGACCGCTACTCGCTCAAGCGCGATTCCATGGCGGTGACCGCGGCCCTGGGCATCGCCGCGACGCTGTCGCTTTTCTTCGCCCGCCCCGGCCACCTGATGTTCGCCTGCGTCATGGCTTTCGTCGCCAACCTCGGTTACCAGATGAGTCTCGTCTTTTACAACGCGTTCATGAACGAACTGGGCACCGACGAGACGAAAGGCCGGGTGTCCGGCCTCGGCTTCGCCTTCGGTTACGTCGGCGGCGGTCTGTGTTTGGCGCTGAACCTCGCCATGCTCTCCAGGCCCGCGTTGTTCCACCTCGTTTCCGATGATCCCACGCTTCCCGTGCGCGCATCGATCCTCGTCGCCGCGGTGTGGTGGCTGCTGTTTTCTCTGCCCTGCCTGATCGGCGTGAAAGACGCCGCCCCGCCGGTCGAGCGGCTCCGGCCGTCGGCCTTCGTGCGCGCCTCGACGGAAGCGCTGCTCCAGCTGCGCCACACGATCCGCGATACGCTGGCGCGGCCCGACCTCGCCCGCTTTCTGATTTCCTTCCTCATCTTTAACGACGGCATCCAGACGGTGCTCCTGATGGCCTCGGTCTTCGGCGCGAAGGCACTGGGGATGGCGCCGGGCGAGCTGGCCGCGTGTTATCTCCTCATCCAGTTCGTCGCCTTCATTGGGGCCATGATCGCCGGGACGGCCGCCGACCGGGCGGGGCACAAGGGCGTCATCCTCGTGACCCTCGTGGTGTTTCTGATCTGCGTCATTCTGGCGGCGCTCACCCGGCGCTCCGCGCAGTTCTGGGTGCTGGGCGTGTTCATTGGCCTGGTGATGGGCGGGGCGCAGGCCGCGTCGCGCTCGCTTTATTCGCTGCTCGTCCCCGCGCACAAGGCGGGCGAGTTCTTCGCGCTGTTTTCCATCGTTGGAAAGGCGGCGTCGCTGATCGGCCCGCTTGTCTTCGGCCTCGCCGCCCAGTTCATGGGCATTCGCTGGGCGGTGGCGATGATCGGCCTCTTCTTCATCACTGGCGGGGCGATCCTCGTGACGGTTGATGAGACGCGCGGCCGCGCCCGGGCGGTCGCCGACAACCTGGCCGGCTGACCCCCCGCCCGTGCGGCGTCCGCGCCGCCGTTCCTCCATCTGGTAGAATTGCCGCCTCAGCCCGGCCATGTCACCGAAAACACATTCCTTGCCTTTTGACGTCCTCGTCATCGGCGGCGGCCACGCCGCCATCGAAGCCGCGCTCGCGCCCGCCCGCATGGGACTGCGCGTGGCCCTCGTCACGCTCGACCCCGCGAAGATCGGCCAGATGTCGTGCAACCCCGCCGTCGGCGGGACCGCCAAGGGCCAGGTGGTCCGGGAAATCGACGCGCTCGGCGGCGAGATGGCGAAGACCACCGACCGCGCCGGCATCCAGTTCCGCATGCTCAACCGCGGAAAGGGCCCGGCCGTGTGGAGCCCGCGCGCGCAGTGCGACCGCGCCCTCTATCGCGACGTGATGAGCGCGACAGTGGCCGCGGAACCGAACGTCACCGTCATCGCCGATGAGGCCATCGATTTTCTGGAAGCAAATGGGCGGGTGAGCGGCGTTCTTGGAAAGTCGGGGGCCCGCTATGAATCGCGCGCGGTCATCGTGGGCACCGGAACGTTCCTGAACGGCCTGCTTCATTGCGGAATGGAATCCACCCCGGGCGGCCGGATCGAGGAGCCGCCGGCCGCGCACCTGTCGGGTGCGCTTCGCCGCCTCGGATTCGAGGTCGGCCGCCTCAAGACCGGCACGCCCATGCGGCTCGACGGGCGCAGCATCAACTACGCCGAGTGCGAAATTCAGCCGGGCGACGCCAACCCGATGCCGATGTCCCATTTCACGCGTCACCTTCCGCAGAAACAGATCCCGTGCTGGCTCACGCACACCAATGAGGTGACCCACGACATCATCCGCAACAACCTCGATCGCTCGCCAATTTACTCCGGAAAGATCTCGACCACGGGCGTGCGCTACTGCCCGTCGATCGAAGACAAGATCGTTAAATTTCCGCACCACAACCGGCACCATGTCTTCATTGAGCCCGAGGGATACCGTACCGACGAGGTCTACATCAACGGCCTCTTCACGAGCCTCCCGCCGGACGTGCAGGAGCGCATGGTCCGCACCGTGCCGGGCCTCGAAGGCGCGAAGTTCATCCGTTACGGTTACGCCGTCGAATACGATTACTGTCCACCGACCCAGCTCAAGCCCACGCTCGAAACCAAGCGCGCCCCCGGCCTCTATTTCGCCGGACAGATCAACGGCACGACGGGTTACGAAGAAGCCGCCGGCCAAGGTCTGATGGCGGGGATCAACGCGGCCCTCTTTCTTCTGGAGAAAGAACCGCTCGTGCTCGGTCGCGATGAGGCCTACATCGGCGTGATGATCGACGATCTCGTCACGCGCGGCGTCGACGAGCCGTATCGCCTTCTGACCAGTCGCGCCGAACACCGCATGCACCTGCGCTGGGACAACGCCGACCTCCGGCTTCTCGCGCACGGACGCCGCGCCGGCCTCATTAACGAGGCCGCGTTCACCGCTTTTGAGGCCTACCGCGCTGACGTCGTCGCCGCGCTCAAGAACACGGCGGGCCTCGGTTCGCCGATGAAAGCCTTCGACGTGTCCGACGGGGAAGTGCCCGTGGGCGACGATCCGCTCACCGCGTTCGATCTCGAAGACGGCGCCTGGTCCGGCGCGCGGCGCGATTACCAGGTCTGGGTCCAGCACAAGTACGGCGGTTATCTTGAGCGCCAGCGCGCGGAAATCGCGCGCTTCAAGACGCTCGAGTCGAAACGCATTCCTGAGTCGTTCGACTTCGCCACTGTCCCCGGTCTTTTGCGCGAGGCGCGGGAAAAACTTCTGCGCGTGCGGCCCGCGTCGCTCGGACAGGCGTCGCGCATTCCCGGCGTCACGCCCGCCGACCTCAGCATCCTTCTCATTTTTCTCCGGCGGCACAAACCGCCGGCGCCCGCTGTCGCCTAAGGAGGCCCCGTGACCGACGCACCGAACGACGACTGGATCCCCACGCTCAAGAAAGCGATGGCCCGCTGGGAAGTCTCGCTTCCCGCGGACGCCATTGAATACTTCCGCGTTTATCTCGATGAGCTCGGCCGCTGGAACGACAAGTTCAACCTCACGGCGCTCAAGGAGCCCAAGCACATTGCCCTCGGCCATTTCGTCGACTCCATCGCGCCGATGACGCTCGACGCCGTTTTTGAAGCGAAGAACGCGCGCATCATCGACATCGGATCGGGCGCGGGATTCCCCGGCCTGCCCCTGAAGATCGTGAACCCCGACTGGCGCCTCTCGCTGGTGGAATCGATCGGCAAAAAGTGCGAGTTCCTTCGCGCCGTGATCGCGTCGATGGAAATGAACCACGCCGACGTTTTCTATAAGCGCTCCGAAGAGCTCGCGTCCGATAAGGACCACCGGGAGCAGTACGATTTCGCGTTTGCCCGCGCCCTCTCGAGCCTCTCGACCCTGATCGAGTACGGACTGCCGTTTTTGAAAGTGGGTGGCTACCTCATCGCGCACCGCGGTCGCACCGCCGCCGACGAGGCGTCGCGCGTGAACACCGCTCTCCAGGAATTGGGCGGCGCCATCGAAACCATCCGGCACTACGAGATCCCCGAGATCGGCGGCTCGCGTGCCCTGATCGTCGTGCGTAAAGTGCGGCCCACCACGAAGCATTACCCACGCCGCATCGGCGTCGCGTCGAAGCGCCCGCTCTAGACTCGTCGCCGGCGCCGGATGTTTCCTCTTCGCGACAACGTCCCGAGCCGGCGATTTCCGTTCGTCAATTACCTGCTGGTCACTGTCAACGTCCTCGTTTTTCTTTACGAGGTGAAGCTA
>JBBRXR010000090.1:0-6313 GCA_038238485.1 Elusimicrobiota bacterium
GATACGTTTGCATTGACGCGCATCCGCGCAACCGTTCTGGTCAGCGCGGTCCTTCCCAAAGGGGTGGCCACTTTCGCGCAGCAGAACGGCGTCTGGATCACGAGCCAGGCCTGCCTGCCCAGCCTGGCCTCCACGCTTCGCTGGGCGCTCGTCCAGCACGCCATGGCCCGGACCCTGGCCGACGGTACCCAGGGGAAAATGAAGGCGCTTTATGAGTACCTGTCGGGCCCGGAGTTCAAACAGCGGGTGGAAGCGATTTTCGACGCCTCCGTTGCGATGCGCGCCCAGCTTGAGCGTGAGCGCCGCCTGTACATCAAGAACTGGAGCGAACGCGAGAAGCTGATCGGCCGGGGAGGGGAAAGCCTGCTCGGGATGCATGGGGATCTGCAGGGCCTGGGCGCCTCGCTCGAGCGCATCGGTTCCATCGACGGCGAACTGGAAGCGCTGGAGGCCCCCGTGGTGGCGCCGGCGCCCCGTCTGACCCGCGCCTCCGTCGATTTCACCGACGAAGACGACTCCCTGTTCTGACGGGGAAAAGCTCCCAAAACCATTGATTTTTCGGGGGGAAGCGTTACCCTTCGGTCATTCGTGGCCTTCGCCACGCCTTGACCATGGCCCTGTTCGAAAAAATAGCGAAATTCTTTAAAAAGCCCGCTTTTGAGGCGCCTTCGGCGCCCAAAGAGGTCTCTATTTCCGTCCCCCTGGTGGCTCGGCCCGCCCCCCGGCCCATTGTTTCCGCGGCCCCCGCCCGCCCCGAAGCCGAACCCGCCGTCCCGCCCCGGTCGGCCAAAGAACTTTTTCTCGAAGAGCTTCGGTCCATTCCTGTCCTCCATTCCTCGATTGAGGCCGCGCGCGCGGACATGATGAAGGAACTCAAACGCATCACGCCAGACCAGGACCGGCTCTCATGACCGACCCGTCGCACGAATCGTCGTTCGACGCGGAGAAAGGGCGGGACCGCCGCAAATCCCAGCGCTTCGACACGAGCCTCGAAGTCGCCATCCGATTTCTTCCCGATGGAGAGCCGTTGACCGGCTGGGCCAAAGAAGTGGGCCCGAACGGCATGCGCCTCGTCACCACGATTCCGCTGGTTGAAGCGTCTTATGTCCACGTCCAGTTCGAGGGCGCGTCGAACAACACGCGCTGCGAAGGCCGCGTGGTCTGGACCGAGCGCAACCAGGACGGCTCGCGCTACGAAAGCGGCATCGACATCCAGCGCTGGGGCGGAGAAAATCCGGCTCCGGAATTCATGAAGAAGACGCCAAACGTTTCGCCCAAAAAAGACCGCCGCCAGTTCCGCCGCTAGTTTTCCGCTCGCCGCTTTTACCGAAGATTGACCACCGACTGATTCGCCCGCCTCGCCAAACCTCTTACCATCTGGCTCCCTTAATCAAAAACACAGGAGCCTTCCATGAAAAAGTATCTCGCTGCACTTTTCGCCGTCGCCATCCTCGCGGGCGGCGCCTCTGCTGAAAAATTGCCGGATTCGAAAACGCGCTTCTACGGGAAGATCGTTTCGGTCGATCAGGCCCAGCACAACCTGATCGTCCACAACGCGAAACAGAAATCGGATGCCACGTTCCGCTGGGACGGCAAGACCGATATGCCCACGGACCTGAAGGTGGGCCAATCGCTGATCGTGTCCTACGTCACGCAAGACGACGTGAACCGCGCCACGAAAATCACCGTGCGCACGCCGTTCAGGAAGAAGTCCGCCGCGCAGTAGCCGTCCGATTCACGCCGGAGCGCTCCGAGCCCGGAGCGCTCCGGCCCTTTTATCGCGCCGTCGGCGGCTTTGGTACGATCGACGGATGCCCGCTCCCATTCCCGTGATCCTTGGCCCCACCGCGTCCGGAAAAACGTCCGTCGGCATTCTGCTGGCGCGCGAGCTCAACGCTGAAATCATTTCCATCGACTCACGAAAGGTCTACCGCGGCCTCCCCGTCGGGACCGCCACGCCGCCCGGCAAATGGACGGCCGGCGCGTACCTCGTGGAGGGAATCCCGCATCACCTGATCGCTCACCTGTCGCCCGACGTGCCGTTCACCGCGGGAGACTTCGCCCACGACGCCGAACGCCTGATTGGCGAGATCCTCGGCCGCGGCAGGACGCCGTTGCTCGTGGGCGGAACCGGCTTCTACTTCAAAGCGCTCCAGCTCGGCCTGCCGCCGCTGCCCACGCGGGACCCGCAGATCCGCGCCGAACTCGAAGCCCGCATGGCCAAGGAAGGGGGCGTGAAGCTTCACGGGGAACTGGCCGCGCAGGACCCCGCGGCCGGGGAAAGCATCGACCCCGCCGACCGCCACAAGATCATCCGCGCGCTCGAGGTGATCCGCCTGACTGGCAAACCGTTTTCGGCCGCGCTCGAAAGCGCGCCGCCCGTTTCAGCGCATCACTTCACCGTGATGGGGCTCGACTTCGCGAAGCCGCTGCTGGACCAACGAATTGAAGAGCGCTCTCTGAAGATGTTCGAGGGCGGGATGATCGCCGAGGCCGCCAAACTTCTCGACCAGGGCTTCAGCCCTTTCTGCCCGGCGCTCGCCAGCTTCGGCTACCGCGAAGCCGTCGCGGTGGCGCGGGGGAAGATGGCCAAAGACGACTTTCTTCCGGCCCTGATCAAGGGCACCAAATCCTACGCCAAGCGCCAGCGGACCTGGTTTCGCACGCAGGTCAAACCGTCCTGGTTCATGTGCGACCAGGACAGCCGGAAAGACGAAATAGCAATGAGGATGAAGGCTTTCTTTCAGGCCGCGGCGGCCTAATTGTTATACTCCGCGCACGAATGGAACAGGTAGTTACGGTCGGGATTAGAGAACCCCGTCAGGCGGCGACCCGGTTCTCGGCCCTCATGGAAGAACTTCGGCGCCTGGTGGAAACCGCCGGCGGAAACGTCGTTCAGGAATTTTCCCAGCAACGGGACCGAAAGGACCCGGGCACCCTCGTGGGCAAGGGCAAGCTGGCCGAAATCGGCGCCGCCATCCTGGAGCTGGGCGTGAAGACCGTGGTCTTTGATGACGACCTCACGGCCGCGCAGCAGAAGAACGTCGAGAAGATCCTCAATGCCAAGGTCATCGACCGCACGCGCCTGATCCTCGACATCTTCGCCCGCCGCGCGCACACGCGGGAAGGCCAACTCCAGATTGAACTCGCGCAGTTGAACTACCTCGTGCCGCGCCTCACGGGCGCCTGGCGCGGATTTTCGCAGCAGGTCGGCGGCATCGGCATGCGCGGCCCCGGCGAAAAGAAAATTGAAATCGAGCGGCGTTACGTCCGCGAGCGCATCAAGCACCTGAAGGCCGAGATCGAAGACATCCGCCAGCACCGCGGACGCGCGCGCGGAAGCCGCACCCGCGTGCCGTTGCCGCAGATCGCGCTCGTCGGATACACGAACGTGGGCAAATCGACGCTCCTCAATTCGCTCGTTGGCAAACCCGACGAGGTCTACGCCGACGACAAGCTTTTCGCCACGCTCGACCCGACCACGCGTCGCGTGAAACTGCCGGCCGGCCGCGCGGTGCTCTTCACCGACACGGTGGGTTTCATTCAGAAATTGCCGCACGACCTGGTCGCCGCGTTCCGAGCCACGCTCGAGGAAGCGAAGGAGGCGACCATTCTCGTGCACGTCGTCGATTCCATCGCCGAGGACCGCGCGGACCAGCAGAAGACGGTCCTCGACGTCATTAAGAGTCTGGAGGCCGACAAGATCCCGATGATCACCGTCCACAACAAGGCCGACGGCCTCACCAAATCCCAGCGCGACGTGCTGAAGCGCCGCGGTGAAATCCTGATTTCCGGCCGCACGGGGGAAGGACTGAAAGAACTTCTCGCGACGATCGAAAGCCAGCTCGACGACAAGCTCATCGAGGTGGACGTCGACCTGCCGCACGGCCAGCGGGCGCTTCTGGCGGACCTTTACCGCACCGCCCACGTCCTCGGGGAAACCACCACCGACACCGGCACCCGTATCCGCGTGCGCATCGACAAGGGAAACTGGGAGCGAATCGAGCGGGCGCTCAGCAACGGACGTAAACACGCATGATCAAAGCCGCCCCGAAAACAAAGA
This sequence comes from Elusimicrobiota bacterium, assembly GCA_038238485.1. Taxonomy (GTDB): domain Bacteria; phylum Elusimicrobiota; class Elusimicrobia; order F11; family F11; genus JBBRXR01. The sequence continues at coordinate 4,064 of JBBRXR010000090.1, forward strand.
CCACGAAAGTGATGACGCTCGCCAACAAGATCACGATCGCCCGCATGCTGATGATTCCGATCATCGTCATCGGCCTGCTCGAGCAGCACACGCGCTGGGTCTACTTCCTGCTCGCGATCTCCATGGCTTCGGACCTTCTCGATGGGCTCGTCGCGCGCCGCCGCGGCGAGCGCACGCGCCTGGGCGCCTTCCTCGACCCGATGGCCGACAAACTTCTCCTGACCGCCGTGTTCCTCACGCTCACTTTTCTCAAGCGCATCGACATGTGGGTATTCGTGGTGGTCTTCTCGCGCGACCTCATGATCGTGCTCGGCTGGACCGTCATCTTCATCCTGACGGGATCGTCCACGGTGCAGCCGCGGCCCCTCGGGAAATCGACGACCGCCGCCCAGATGGTGACGGCGCTGGCCGTCATGCTTCCGATGCCTGCGTCCGTCGTCAACGGTCTGTTGTGGATCACGATCGCGCTCACGATCGCCTCCGCGGTCGATTACCTGCGCGTGGGCGAGCGGCGCCTCGGAGAATGGGGATGAGGCTTCTCCTCTCGCTCATCGGCGGCTACCTCTTGGGCGCCATTCCGTTCGGCGTTCTGATCGCGCGCCACTACTATCACATCGACATCCGTGAGCAAGGCTCGAAGAATCCGGGCGCCACGAACGTCTGGCGCGTGCTGGGAGCCAAACCCGGCGCGTCCACGCTCGCGCTCGACGCGCTCAAAGGCGTCCTCGCGGTGTTGCTCGCCAAGGCGCTCGTGCCCGATGAGATCGGCACCCAGGTCGCGGCGGGCATGCTCGCCATCGTCGGCCACAACTGGAGCGTATTCCTCAAGGGCAAAGGGGGGAAAGGCGTCGCCACTTCCGCCGGCGTTTTCCTCGCGCTCATGCCGATTCATGCGCTCATCGCGCTCGTCGTCTTTCTGATTTTCTTCCTCACGACCAAACACGTCTCGGTGGGCTCGATGGCGGCGGCCGTCGCGTTGTTCGTGTCCACGTTCGTCATCCCCACCAACGGCATGCTCCGCGGCCTGGTCGCGATCGCCGCGATGATGGTGCTGGTCAAGCACGTGCCGAACATGCGCCGGCTGGTGCACGGGGAAGAACCCAAGGTGAAATTTCCATGACCGCGCAAAAAATCGCCGTCCTCGGCGGCGGGAGCTGGGGCGCCACGCTGGCGGCCCAGTTGGCCGGGAACCAGCACGATGTCATGATCTGGGAGTTCGACCCGAAGGTCGCCGCCAAGCTTCGGACCGACCGCACCCTCGACACGCTGCCTCAGCTCCAGCTGCCGGCCTCGATCCAGATCACGAATACCCTCGCCGAGGCGCTGAAGGGCCGCCAGATCGTGCTTTCCGTGACGCCGTCTCAGACGGTCAGGGCCACGTTCCAGGCCGCGGTGAAGACGGGCGCCTTCGAACCCGGCACGCTGATCATCAGCGCGTCAAAAGGCCTTGAAGATGGCACGTTTGCCACGATGAGCCAGATTATTCGTGAAACATTTCCAGCGGTTGGCGATATTGTTATCCTCTCCGGACCCAGCCACGCGGAAGAAGTCGCCACCAAACGGCCGGTGGCGCTGGTCGCGGCGAGCGCATCGAAGAAAGCGGCGGAACGGGTTCAGGATCTTTTCGTTTCGGATCTTTTTCGGGGATACACGAGCGACGACGCCACGGGCGTCGAGCTGGGCGGGTCGCTCAAAAACATTTACGCGGTGGCCTGCGGCGTGGTGGACGGCCTGGACCTGGGCGACAACACGAAGGCGGCCCTGCTGACCCGCGGCCTGGCGGAAATGACGCGGCTCGGAATGGCGATGGGCGCCAAGATGACAACGTTTTATGGGCTCTCCGGTCTGGGCGACCTCATCGTCACCTGCGGTTCGCGGCATTCGCGCAACCGGCTGCTCGGAGAAAAGGTGGGGACCGGCAAGTCGCTGGCCCAGGCGCTCAAGGAAATGACGATGGTGGCCGAGGGCGTGGTGACGTGCCGCGCCGCGCAGCAGCTCGCGCAGGACCGCGGCGTGAAGATGCCCATCGTCGCCGAGATGTACCAGATTTTGTTTGCAGGAAAGCCGGCGCGGGACTCAATCAAAGATTTGATGACCCGCCAAACGCGGGCCGAAATGGAGGGAATCGTCGTATGAATAAAGCGGACATGGTGGAAGGCGTTTCAAAGCTGACCGGCTCCCGCGTGGAGGCCCAGAGAATCGTCGACTTTCTCTTCAAGGCCATGCGCGACGCTCTGCGCGGCAACGAGA
>JBBRXR010000091.1:0-6295 GCA_038238485.1 Elusimicrobiota bacterium
CATCAATTTCCTCTTTAACGTGGACCCGTACAATTGGATCAACACGATCACGAAGAAGGCGCTGGTCGACGTGGTCGAAGACGGACAGAAGCTCGGTGTTGAGCAGAAGGAACACCAGATTTTCATCCTCTCGCACAGCCTCGGAACCGTGGTCGCTTACGAGACGCTGCAGACCATCATCAATGAACCGCAGACGCTCGGCCTCTCGAGCAACTTCCGCATCAAGGCGCTCTTCACGCTCGGCTGCCCGCTGGCGTTCATCAAGGCCAACGTGCGCCGGATCCCGACGGTGAACGACAACTTCTATCTCCGCAACGAGCCGATCGGCCGCCCGATGCGCAACAACTCCATCACCGGCCGCATGCAGTCGAACATCACCGACTGGTACAACCTCCGCCAGAAAATCGACCCGGTGGCCAGCCTCATCGCGCTCGATCAACGCACGGCCAACGGTTCACTTTCGGAGGAGACGCTGGTGTTCGACAAGCTTCACACCGGCGTCAACCCGCACGACTTCCAGAATTACCTCGTCGAGTACGGGCCGATGATCATGGAAAAAGTCCGTGCTTAAAGCGGGCCGGCAGTTCGTCGCCGCGTTCGCGCTCGTCCTCTCGAGCCTGGGCCTCGCGGCCGCGGGCGACTACCTGTTCGTCAACCCGGCCTATCTGAGCGCGACGCAGTCGGTGCTCAGCGAAGCGCGGGACAACGCGCTCACCGTTTTCCGCGATCAGCCGGCGGTGCTTGCCCAGTTCGAGAACGCGCGCCTGCGCCTTTACGAGGACGTCTCGACGATGCAGCGCGCGCAGTTCTTCAAGAAGGCGCCCGCCGACCGCGTGGCCGACGTGAAGGACAAGGAATTCGCCGACGCGCTCAACGGATTCAAGGACGGCCTGAACGCCATGTCCGACACGGCGGGCCAGCCGCTGGAGAAACTTCTGCCGAGCTGGCGGGAATGGAACCACCTGGAAACGGCGGTGGTGAAGACCGGGCTGGATCAGCGGCTGAGCGCGTACAACACCCGCTTCGGGCCCGACAGCGAACCAATTAACGTGGTGGAACTGCTCATCAGCCAGAAAGCCCTCCCGGGCAATGAGGCGGGTCCAGCGGCCTGGGAACCGATTTTGCGCGTGGAAGCGGTGGGCATCACGACGAGCGGCCCGGGCCTGACGTCGACCTTTCAGACCGGCATGAACTATTACTTTCTCGACGGAAAACCGCCGAAGGCCCTGCAGTGGCTCACCATCTCAAACCACGTGGGCGTGGCCGCGATGCTTCAGTATCTCGACCGGCCCGGCGTGCTCGCGCTCAAGGGGCGGCCGTCGTTCGGCATGATGCTGCATCTCGATCGCAAAGAAATCGGCGTGGCCTGGGACAACGCCGACAACCGATTCCGCCTCACGCTCGGCTACGCGTTCCAGTTCGTCCCGATGTTGATGTAGTCAGTTCAGATCCAACAGTTGATCGCCGAAAGAATAATCCCGGCCATACGGGATGGCGATCCGGATCGAACCGGTGACCGTCGAGCCCTTCCGTTGAACCACACCGCCTGAAATGATCGTGTCGTTGTACGCCGCCTTGATCGTCAGCGTGTAAGCGCCGTCGGCGGGCACCTTGTTGAGATGAAATCGATAGGTCCCTTCCGAGATCGGCGACAGAAACCCCGTGGAGAGTTTGAAAGGCGGATCGAACGCATACGTGACGTCACCCGGACTCACGCGCACGCCGCGCACGCGCACCGTCACCGTGCCTTCCACGAGAACAAACGACGGCGGGATGTTCGCGGCGTCGATCGGCGTCTGAACGGCCGGCAATTTCGACCGCGGGTCCGCCGTGCGCGCCTCACGCGCCCCGCCCACCCACATGAACGCCGCAATCGCGGCCATGACCATGATTTTTCGCATGGTCCCAGTATAGGTTTTCTCGTTTTCCGACCTTGCCGCTCGCCGGTTCCCCCTTTATCCTCACTGAGTCAGCGATTTTGCCGTCCATCCCATCAACTTTCAGGGAGAATCCATGCCCATCGATTTCGTCGAGGTTCTGAAGCTCGCGGTCGCCCGCAAAGCGTCGGACGTCCACGTGGTGATCGGGAAGCCGCCGATGGTGCGGATCCGCGGGGAAATCTCTGCGCTTGAAGGATTTGAAGCCCTGACCGCCGCTGAAGCCAACCGCCTGGTCTATGCCGTCCTCCGCGATGAGCAGCGCAGAAAATTTGAAGAGAACCTGGAGCTGGACTGCTCCGTTTCCCTGCCCGGCGTCGCCCGTTTCCGCGTGAATGTGCTGGCCGGCCACAAAGGCATCGAGGCGGTGCTCCGCATTATTAATTCCACGCTTCCGAATCCCGAAGAGCTCGGGCTGTCCCAGACCATGCTCGACCTGGCCCAGCTGCCGCGCGGCCTCGTGCTTGTCACCGGCCCCACCGGCTCGGGAAAGTCGACGACGCTGGCCTGCATCATCGAGCTGATCAATCGCTCGCGCAAGGACCACATCCTCACGATCGAAGACCCGATCGAGTTCATTTACGAACCCAAGCAGTGCATCATCCGCCAGCGCGAGGTGGGTTCGACCACGAAGTCGTTCGCCAACGCGCTCAAGTCGTCGCTGCGCGAGGATCCGGACGTCATCCTCGTCGGCGAACTTCGCGACCTCGAAACCATTTCTCTCGCCATGACCGCGTCCGAAACCGGGCACCTCGTGTTCGGGACGCTGCACACCACCGATGCCCCGCAGACGGTCGACCGGATCATCGACGTTTTCCCCGCGCACCAGCAGACGCAGGTCCGCGTGCAGCTCGCGAGCTCGCTCAAGGCCGTCATCTGCCAGACACTCATACCGACGGCCGACGGCTCGGGCCGCGTCGCCGCGCGCGAGCTGATGATCGTCACGTCCGCGATCTCGAACCTCATTCGCGAAGGCAAGACGCACATGATTTACGGCGCGATCGAAACGGGCGCGAAGTTCGGCATGTGCACGCTCGACCGCGCGCTTGAGGAGCTGGTGAAAGACGGCAAGATCAAACTCGAAGACGCGCTCATCAAGGCGCGCGAACCCCTGAAGTTCAAGGGACAGGACAAGGCCGCATGATTCCTCCGCAGGAACTTCGCGAGCTCCGGCTCTTCAAGGACGCTTCCGCCAACGCGGTCGCCCGCCTGGCCACGGCCATGCGCGAGCGCATCTGCGCCGACGGGGAAGTGATCATGAAGGAAGGTGAGGAGAGCGCGGGCCTGCACCTCGTGGCGTCCGGTTCCGTCGTGGTCCGAAAACGGATCAACGCCGACGCGAAAGTGGTGGCGCGGTTTGGCAAAGGCGAATTTTTCGGCGAGATGTCGCTCCTCGACAAGCAGCCGGCATCGGCGGAAGTTGTGGCGGAAGGCGAAGCCCGGCTGTTCGTACTGACCCGGTCCGATTTCGAGTTCCTCATGAGCAAAGCTCCGACGGAAGCGCTGGACCACATCACCACGCTCGTCGCGGGTCTCAGCACGCGTCTTCGCCAGACCACGCGCGAACTCGTTGCGGTCTATCAGGTGGCGCGCAACGTGGGCGCCGTCGGCACCGCGCAGGAGCTCGGCAAGGCGGTGGTGGGCATTCTTGCCGGGATGCTCGGAGAAACCGCCACAATCGGCTTCTACCGCTGGAACCCCTTTAATGATGAATATGCCAAAGGCCTGGCCGTCGGCCCCGTGAGCGCGGCGCTGCCCAACGTTCTCGACGACCGCATGCCGCTCGGCCGCGCCGACGGCACCGCGTCGTACCCCGACACCGCGCAGCGCCACCCGCTCGCGGGAGTGAAGCTGCCTCCCGGGCACCTCGTCATCTCGCGGTCCGACCTCGGGCCCACGCCGCAGGCCCTCTTCATCTATTTCACCGCGGCGCCCCACACCTTCGAGCCCGGCGACCGTCAGGCCATGGAAACGGTGTCGGCTGTGCTCGCCCCCGCGTTTGAAACCGCCCGCGCCCGCGAGGAAGAAGACCTCCGCCGTCAGCACAATGAACGACGCCAGCGTTTCGGCTGACCGTCCCTTCCACTTTTTTTTCAGAAACGCTGGAATCGTGCCGAGAATCCGACTATAAGCGCGTATGTCTTCTCGCTTCTCCACCACCTGGCTGGTCTTTCCGGCCCTCGCTCTGACGCTGCTGTTGTCCGCGTCTCCCGCGGGGGCCGTGCGCTTGAGCGACACGAAGTCTTCCAAACCGACGCAGGCGGGCGGCTCCTCGATGTCGGGCGAAGATGGCGACACCAATATCCGGCTGATTCCGGCCTTCAATTTCGGCTACAACAAACTGGGAAAGGGGTACGAAGGCTACTCGGACCTTGGCAATGCGGGCCTCGACCTCTATATCCAGCCGTTCCGGGCGCCGAATCAGCCCACCAAAGCCAAGCACAACATGCTGTTCCGCTTTTCCTTCGACTATTTCCCGCTGCAGGTCCCCAAGCAGAACCTCGGCCTGAAAGAAGACATGTATTCGGCCAACCTGGCCTTCGTCTACCAGTTCCACAAACTGAACCTTCAAACCGAGCAAGCCTGGCTTCCCTTCTTTTCTCTCGGCATCGGACGTTATTTAGACATGGTGAAACTCAACTCCGCCGCCACCGGAACCGTTCAACGCAACCGCCAATACTCCGGGTTCAACGCCTCCGTTGGAATGGCTCTGCCGTGGTTCAAGAACTTTCCCATCCGTGTCGTACCCGAAATTCGCTACCACCGGGTAAAGGTCGTCGACAGCATCGCGACCAACATGACGTATCAGATCGGCCTGGCCTACTGGCCGAAGGCGAAACAATGATCCGCCCCATCAGTCGTTCCTTCGCCGCCGTCCTCGTGGTCGCCGCGCTGACGGGCACCGGCTGCCGTCGCGCGACCCAAGCGCTGATGGGCGACACCGATGCGGCCGTGTCCTCGGTCAGCATGACCATTCCGCAGGTGGACACGCAGACGAACAACGTTTACCGGATTTTCGTATCGGCACTCGACCAGGCGGGCAATCCCCTCGCGGGACTTCAGATCGGCAATTTCAGCATCCTCGAAAACGGCGGCCCCGGCGTCCCGATCGATGTCGCGACTGTCAACGAGCCGCTCTACGTGGTACTCGTGATTGACCGCAGCGGCAGCATGGCCGGATCCAACACGACGGCCGCCAACAATGCCGCCATCGCCGTCGTCAACGCGCTGGCCCCCACCGACTACGCGGCCTTGATCGAATTCGACAACGTTGTTCGCATCACCTCGGGATTCACGAGCGATAAATCGGCAATCATCAATTTCATCAACGCGGGCCAGCCGCTGGGCGCCACGGCGGTTTATGACGCGACGGTCGAGGGAGCGAAGCTGCTCCTGAACGTGCACGGACGCCGCATGTTGCTTGTGCTGACCGACGGCGACGACAATTCCAGCACCAACACGTCCGACGATGCGATTAAGAACGTTAATGACCGCGGCCTGAGCGCGAACATGGTCGGACTCGGCGGCTCCTCGGGCCCCACGGCGTTGGATCACATCGCCAGCGAGACAGGCGGAGTCTTCGCCCAATCGCTCACGGGGTCGGACCTCGACACCATTTTCCTTGGCATCCTCACCCGCTATCAGAATCTCATGTCCATCCGTTACCGGCGTCGCGAGAGCGGTCGCGTCACGGCCTACCTGAATTACGGAAACCTCACGGCGTCCGCCTCCAAACAGCTCGACTAACCAGTTTTTCCTGAAGGATTTTCGTTCCCGTTCGTACTTTTGTTGGGGTCTGCCGGCGCCATTGGCCACACCTCAAAAGGACGGGCAATGAAGCCACAGGTTCGAACCGCGCTCCAGGGCGGAATTCAGTTCTTTTCTCGTCTCACTTACCGGAAGGGCGTCGCCTTTTGCGTGGGACTGGTTGTCCTGGCCAGCTATCTCGACTTCCTCACCGGCATCGACGCGAGTCCGGTCCTGCTTTATCTCGTGCCGATCACCCTGGCTTCCTGGTTCCTGCGTCCTGCCGACGGCGGACGCCTCGCTGCCTTGAGCGGCGTCGCGTTCTTCTTCACCGATCTCATCACGCGCTCGCATTACCTGCGCCCGCTCACTCACGTCTGGAATGGTGTCTCTGTTTTTGGCCTGTTCTGGCTCTCGGCGGCCACTCTCCGCGAGCTCCGGGCGCACGTGGAAAGCCAGAAAACACTCGCGCGCGTCGATTTTCTCACGGGCATCGCGAACCGCAGAGGTTTTCAGGAAGCGATGGACGCCGAGATCCTCCGCGCGCGACGCTGGAAAGCTCCGCTCACCGTCGCGATCATGGACATCGATAACTTCAAGGCGCTCAACGA
>JBBRXR010000092.1:0-6285 GCA_038238485.1 Elusimicrobiota bacterium
CGACATCATCCACGACGCGCTGATGTCGTTCGGCGAAGCCGCCACCAACCTCAATGACGCCAGCGAGAAAGAGTTGCGCGCCGACACCGCTTCCGCTTTCCAGGCGGCCCAGGACACGGCCGTTAAGCGGCGTCAGGGTTATGAACGCCGAGAAAGCCGCCCCGCCCTTCCGATCAAGAAAAAGACCTGACGAAAGTTTTTCATTCCGCTGTGCCGCGGGCTCGCCGCGCACTCCTACCATGAACGCATGTTTCGCTCACGTCACGGCAGCACGCTCGTTGAGTTCGCGCTGGCCGTTCCCGTCATCATCGCGCTGGTCCTTCCTTCCATCCAGCTTCTTCGCGCCGCTCTTTTTCAGACCCGGCTCGAAGTCCTCGCCTTTCGCGTCGCGCGCCGTCTAGCCGCCAACGCCACCCCTCCATCCGATCTCTCGGCCGCCGCGCGAACACTCACCGCCGGCTTCCGGCCCGCCGTCACTTCCCATGCGGTCGCCCGGACGTTGACCACACTCGCCGCGCCGTATCCGCGGCGGCCGAGAACGGTTGAAGTGGTCGAAGTCGACCTGACGGCCGCGGGGCCGCTTCTGTTCCCCGGCGCGCCCTACCGGGCGCATGCGCACGCGCGCGAATTCCGGTGGGGCGCGTCATGAACCGGCGTGGCTCCGCGCTCGTGCTGATGATGCTCCTAACTGTTGCCGCGCTCATCACGGCGCGCTTGTGCGCCGATATGATGCTGGCATGGGTCGGGACGCAGCGCGCGCAGACGGCGGCCGATTTCGCGCTGCTCTCGGCCGTGCGCGTGCGGGGACAGTCGCTCGAAACGGTCGCCGCGCGTTGGGACGACTTCGGCGCGCCGATCACCCACTCCGGCGGAACGTTGAACGCGCCCGCTTCGCTGGTGACCGCGATCGCCGCCAATGCGCTCGCGCTCAAGCGCGCGCTGCCTGGATACCAGGGGCGCATCACCTCCGCGCTCACCGTGGCGGCCGAAGCCAACGGCGTCGCCCGCACTGCCGTGACGCAATCGACGCCGGGGGGCCTTCGTCTCGGCCTCGAAGCGCAGACGCAGTTTCTTTCCTCAACCGGTTTTCCCACGCTGTCGATCGAAGGCCTCTGGCTCCGCCGCGTCTGGTTGGACACGGCTGAAGCCGGCACCGCAGCCGTCTCGGTAGCGTGGAATTCGCCGCGGCTCGGCGGGTCGTGGACGTTCACGGCCCCGGCGAGCGCGCGTCTCGAATGGGATGCCGACACCCACGATGTCGCAGTGGCCGCCGACGGGAACGGCGGGTTCTCCGGCGACTGGGTGTCGGCGTCTTCGGGCGCGTTGTTCCGTCCGGACCGCTATCCGGTTTACCGCGCTCAACTGGCGGCCCTGCCATGAGCCGCCGTGGCCGCGGCTCCGCGTTGGTGGAAGTCGCGCTGGCCGGCGTTCTCGCGTCGGCCCTTCTTTCGGGGTCGGTTTTCATTGGTCGCGCGGTGTTGGCCGCGCGCCGCTCACACGCCGTCGCGCGTTATGCCGCCGCGCTCTCGGCCGCGGGCGTCCCATCCGACGCCGTGGACGCCGAGCTGACGGATTACGTCGCGCGCCTGGGCGACGGCATCACCTGGTCCGTGGGGCGCTACAACCGGACCGCGTCGTCCCGCTTCTATCGGCTCACCGAAGCGGTGGCGACGGCGGACATCGCTCTGCCACCGATCGCGGGCGGCGGACACCGGACGCTGACCTCGCGGGCTGTCGTCGAAGAAGAACATCCGTGACGCTGAGTTCGCCGCGAACGCGTTTCCTCGTTTCGGTCGCCGCCGCGCTGATCGCGGCGGCGGTCATGTGGAGAGCCATGGAGCGCGCGCGTCGAGACGGTGCGAGCGGACCGATGGTCACGGTCATGGTCCTGCGCAAAACCGCCACGGCGGGCCACGCCATTGAGGCGGGAGATCTCGAGCCGCGCCTGATCCCCGCGGCGTTCGCGGAGCCCGGCGCGTTCCATGAACCCCGGGAAGTGAAAAATGCCCGCGCGCGCATCGGGCTCGTCAAAGGCGAACAACTCACGAGAACCAAAATCGAAAGTGACGCCTCACGTCTCGGACTCGCCTGGACGCTGCGGTCGGGCGCGGTCGCCCTGTCGTTGCGACTTCCCGCGGAAAGCGCGGTGGGCGGCCACGCGCTTCCCGGCGACTGGGTGGCGGTGTTCGCGGCCGCGGAGCCCGTCGTGCGGCGCGCGCGAATCGTCGCGGTGCACGACCGCGTCTGGGATCCAGCGGGCGCTCCGCCTTCGCCTTTCGCCGCGACTGCACCAAACGAATCTTATTTGGTTACACTCATGCTCACGCCGGATCAGGTTTCACGCGTGGCCGCCGCCGTTGAACGCGGCCGCCTGACGCTGGCGCTTCTCTCCGCGCTCGATGATGAGCCCGGAGGCATGAAGTGAACAAACTCGATGAAGAGGGGATGGTACTTGCAAGACCGGCCAGTCGATCCGCGGGAAATTCAGAGCCCGATCAAGCTGGTATGTCGGAACTGCGGCGCCGTCAACACCGCCAAAGCCTACTGCTGTATCACCTGCTTCAAGGTCCTCCGGCCCAAACCCAAGCTCTCTTTCTGGCAGATCGCCATGAAGCCGAGCGTATCGATCGCCATTTTCTTTACGCTCATGGTCGTCGCCGGCTTGTTCGCCATGAAAAAATGGATCGACAAGATCGAAGGCCGGTTTCGCATGGAGGTAAAGACGGCCGATTACAATATCTCCGTCGTGGCGGGAAAGAAGAAGAGCCTGCTCGGCCGCGGCGAGAAGAAGGCCAATGAATTCACCGACATCGATGCGGCCGAAAGCGGCCAGTCGTCCCTTCCGACCGAAGCCGCGCCCCCCGTTTCCGAAACGAAGAACTGATTTCACCTCCCTCCCGTTCCGCCGCCCTCCATTGAGGCGGGACCTCCTCGCTCCGAGGCCTCATGTCCGATCATCGCATCGTCTTTGTTCCCGGCCGGTTTTCCGTTGGGAACGCCGCTCTCGTTCGCTCATTTGAAGCCGCCCTCGAAAGCCTCGTGCCCGCGGTCTGCGTCCTGGCGCCGGGAGGCGCGCTTTCCCGCGCGGCCGTCGTGGCCGCGGCCCCCACGCCCGCGGACCTGAGCGCCGCGCGCGCGACGCTCGGGTCGCTTGCCGGCCTGGTGCCTTCGGATCGCATTCACATCGTCCTCTGGCACGCCGGCATCGACGGCGGCCTTGCTGTTGACGAGGCCGTCGATACGCTGGGCCGCGTGGATGCGGTCTGGCCGTTCGATCCCGAAGCATCCCTCGCCGCGGAGGCGAACCACACCACGCTGCAGGATGTTCGACCCCGGTCGAAACTGGCGCGGGCAGTCGCCGCTTCGGCCGAAGCGGTGGCGCCGTTTTTCCACGGCGAAGAACCGCGCATCCTTGAGGCGGGCGAGGTCGCCGAGACTGTCGCTGAACGCGTCTGGAAGCGGCTCGACGCCGCGGGCGCGTCGGACCGTTCCGTCGAAGAGGAAATCGAGGCGGAGCTTTCGTCCTATCTTCGTTCCTCCACTGGCCGCCTGGGGGAGGTGGCGCTGGCCGAGGCGCGGCGCCGATTGCGCGACGACGTTCTTGGCCTGGGTCCCATTGAAAAATTTCTCGCCGACCCGGAGGTGAGCGAAGTGATGGTGAATGGAACTGGCGCCATTTACCTCGAGCGCGCGGGGCGCATGGAGCGCGCGCCCACCGTGTTCGCGGGCGAAGAGCGACTGCGGCTGACCATCTCTCGTATCGTCTCGCCCGCGGGCCGTCGCGTCGACCTCGCTTCGCCGCTGTGCGACGTGCGGCTCTCCGATGGATCGCGCGCCAACGTCGTGCTGCCGCCGGTCGCGGTCGATGGCCCGCTCCTCACCATCCGGCGGTTCCGGCCCGCCTTCGAAACGCTGGCCGACCTCGTGCGGGCGGGCTCTCTGTCGGACGATGACGCCGCCCGCCTCGCGCAAGCCGTCGCCGAGCGCCGCAACATCGTGGTGGCCGGCAATTCGGGCGCGGGTAAAACCACGCTGCTCAACGCCGTCGCCGCGCTGATTCCCGACGACGAGCGCGTCATCACGCTCGAGGACGCCGCCGAGCTGCGCATCCGCAAGCCGCACGTGGTGCGCCTCGAAACGCGCCCACCCAACGCAGAAGGTCGAGGCGAAGTGTCAATGCGCGATCTCGTCATCAACGCGCTGCGCATGCGGCCCGACCGTCTGATCATCGGCGAATGCCGCGGCGCCGAAGCCATCCCGATGCTGCAGGCGATGAACACCGGCCACGACGGTTCGCTCACCACACTGCACGCGAATTCCGCGGCGGACGTGATGGAACGTCTTGAAGCGATGGTTCTCATCGGCGCGCCGCAATGGCCGCCCGAGGTCGTTCGCCGCCAGATCTTCTCGGCCATCCATCTTGTGGCCTATCTTCGCCGAACCGGCGGTCGGCGGCGATTGGAGAGTCTCGGGACGCTTCCGGGAGCGCAATTGTGACGCCGACAATGGCGGGCGCCTTGGTGGGCCTGGTGACGGCGTCGCTGGTCGAAGCGGCCTGGGCGGCGGACGTTCTGCCCCAGGCCTGGGAGCGCGCGCGGGTGGGAGGGGAGGAGTTCCTCAACCGGCGGCGGCGCGCGCGGGCTTTTCGGCAGTGGCCACAGGCGCTGCTGTTCCTGGCCGGCGCGGTGAGCGCGGGAGCGACGCTGGACGACGCGTTCGATCACCTCGCGCGCGAAGCGCCTGAACCGCTGCGCTCGCAGGTGGCCCGCGGCGCGCGCGCGGCCGCGCTCACCACGGAAGCGCGCCTTCAGCGGACGATGGACGATCCGGGCCTGCGCTTCGCCCGCGCCGCGCTCATTCTCTATCTTCGCACCGGCGGTCGCGTCGGGCGGTTGCTGGAAACCTCCGCAGCGGTGCTCCAGGAACGCGTGGAGTCGGTGGAGAAAGTCCGCGCCCTCACCGCGCAGGGGCGGGTATCGGCATGGATCGTGGCCATGACGCCGTTCGGCCTGATCGGAGCAATGTCCCTTCTCGCGCCCGACATGGCCGCGCCGCTGTTCACGATGGTGGCCGGCCGGCTGGTCCTGGCCGTGTCCGCCGTGCTCGTGGGACTGGGGCTCTTTCTGGCGCAGAAACTCGCCCGGGTGGACGATTAATGCCGGCGCTCATGATTTTCAGTGCGATCGCGGCGGGATCGGTCCTCTGGTTCGGATGGCCGCTCCTGCCCGCGCGCCGGCCGCGGCTGTCGCGCAAGGACCGGCGGCAATGCTTCGCCGAACTGCCGGAATTTTTCGAACTGCTGGGGTTGTGTCTGTCGTCGGGGCAATCACTTCGCGGGGCGTGGGCCGCGACGGCGCGCAATGCGCCGCCCGGCGCCCTCCAGGGCGAACTCGAACGCGCGACACGGGCGCTGGACCTGGGTCAATCGCCGGCCGAAGTGATGGCGGCGTTGGCGCAACGCCTGGGTGATGGGCGCGCCGCCATGGCCCTGGCCCTGGTGGCGCAGTCGCTCGAGCGGGGAAATCCGCTGGAGCCGGTGCTTCTTGGACAGGCGTCGGCGCTTCGGCGCCTGCGCATGATGGAAATTGAACGGCGCGCGCAGACGGCGCCGCTCCGGATGATGGCGCCGGTGTTCGGTTTGATTTTTCCCGCCGTTCTGCTCTTGTTGCTGGCCCCAATCCTGCTCAAACTGTCAGAAGGAGGTTTATTTTGATTTGATCTTCCTCCGGGAGAAAACAACTGAATCTAAAGAGCCTGAAAAACAAACGGATTGTCGTTACAGGTGGCGCGGGCTTTCTTGGAAGCCACCTCTGTGACCGCTTAATCAATCTCGGAGCCAGTGTTATTTGCGTCGATAACTTCATCACTGGCGACGCAAACAACCTTGCCCATCTGACCGGCCATCCGCGATTCGAGTTCATGCGGCACAACGTAACGCATGACCTCTATCTGGGTAAACCAATCTGGGCGATTCTTCATTTTGCTAGCCCGGCCAGCCCGCGTGACTACCTCAAGTATCCGATCGAGACATTAAAGGTCGGAGCGATCGGCACTCACAAGATGCTTGGTTTAGCGAAGGCGAAGGGAGCTCGTTTTTTACTCGCCTCCACCTCCGAGGTCTATGGGGATCCGCTTGTTCATCCTCAGCCGGAATCCTATTGGGGCAACGTTAACCCCGTGGGCCCTCGAGGCGTTTATGATGAAGGGAACCGGTTTGCCGAAGCCCTGGTCGTTGCCTATCACCGCACGCACAAGGTTCAGTCTCGCATTGTTCGGATTTTTAAC
>JBBRXR010000093.1:0-6265 GCA_038238485.1 Elusimicrobiota bacterium
ATCGCCGTTCGAATCCCTACTGGCCACGCTGGGTCTCAGCGGCATTCTCGGGATCGTCGTCACGAAGAAGCGTCGGGGCGACGGAAGCGGCAACGGCAACAACCGCGGCGGCTCAAGCCGCGGAGACGATAACGAAGACAAGCTTGCGCTTCGTGTGGTCCGATCCCTCCGGCTTATCTCCGAGTTGCCCGGTGAGGGGCCGGTGGACGACGATCAGCGCGCGCAGGCCCTGAGCGCGCTGGAAGATGTTTTTGAAGGCGCTCCGCTCGACCAGGGTCTCGCGTCGGTTGATGGTCGCGCCGGAGCGCTTCTCAACGCGTTTGGTGGCGTGCGCGTGAACGGGCAGAAATTCCGCGAGGCGTTCCGTCGTGAGATGGGTTCGCAGTTCGGGCGAGAAATTCCTCTCGATGAGGCGCTCAACCTCGCCCATACGATTTCCGTTCTGGGCGCCGAGATGGCCCCCATGGCCGAGGTGCTCCCTGCCGAGTTTGGCGACGGCGCTGCGGCGATCGTGGTCGTTACCGAATCCATGCGGCCACGCCTGCGCGATCTCGTCGCGGCCGTGCCGGCCGCCCGCAACGGACGGCGCGTCATTTTCGTTGCCGAGAACGAGGATCTGCGCGGGGCCATCGCCGCCGCCGCGGGGACGCGCTCCGACATGATTGCCGTCAATGGCGCCGCTGCCTTCGCGGGCTCCGCCGATGAGCGTACGCGCCGTCTTCGCCTCGATGGCCTGGAAGACATCCTGGCCGCGTCGCTCGCGCCTGATTTCTTCTCCACCGTCTCCGCCCTCACGCTCATCTCGCCGGACGGTCTGCCCATCGACACGGAGTTCGCCACCAATGATGTCGGCGTCCTTCGCGATCTGCTGCGCCAGGCCGTCGTGATTCTCATTAATGAGCAGCTCCAGGCCGCCTCGATGTCCTTCGGGACCCTCGAAACAATCGGCGCGTTGGCACGCGTCATTTCCTCTCAGGCCTAATCGTTGCGTGGTGTAACCGACGTCGTTTCACCGCGAAAAACCAACCGTTTACGTTTCTGTTACAACTCTTTTACAGTTCGTTAATGAGGAGTTAAGAAGCGGGGTTTACACTGGTGGAAGACATCAGCCATGTGGAAAACTCGCGCTAAAAAGTGGACCGCGCTCATCGCGACCGTCAGCCTTCTCCAGACGAACATTGTCTGGTGCGGCGTTCCCACCCTTCCTATTCCGGCATTTTTTCATTCCTCACCAGTATTTGTATTCCACTCCGCCGGCAGCCAGTTCGAGACGCGCCCGCTCGACCCGTTCGAGCCGAAGATTCCTGACACGCGTACGGGAGATCGCAACGCGGAGAAGGCCGCGCCGGAAAGCCGCCGCCCGGCGAGCCACGCCAGCGAAGTTCGCCATCAGGGTCTTCGCGAGGCGCTGAGAGACCCCGCTTCCGATCGTTCGCTCGAGAAGCTGACGCTCGCCGACGTTCCCACGCTTCCCGGCGTGTCCGCCCAGCAAATGGGCCAGCTTCGCGAGCAGTTCGGCGCCGACGCCACGGTAAAAGTGTTCAATGCCGGCGACGGTCAGTCCGTGATCCGCGTCGAAGGAAAAGGAAAAGCCGCGAACATCTTGTTTTCAGCGGGCGCCCCCACCCAGATTTCCACCGCGGCTCCCGTCACGCCCGCCGAATCACCCGTCGCTCCTCCGGCCGATGCCGATAAGCCGGGACCGGAGGCGCGTCACGTCGCCCCTGTTGCCCCCGCTGCTCCGGCCGCGACGAAACTGGAGCCGTCGAAGATTCAGGCGGCCGAGCGTGGTCTCGACGGAAAAATCATTAACGTGAGCGGTCAAAAGGTCCGGCTCAGCTACGACAACGCGAGCAATCAACTCATCGGCTACGACCTTCGGGGCGCGCGTATCACCGCCGACACCAAGATTTTTACCGGAACGATGGCGGATGCCGCGGGCCGGCAGAGCACCGTCGTTTACGGCGCTCACCATTTCGAACTGACCGCCGACGGAACGCTGATCGTCAAAGGTTCGGCGCGCGTCGAGCTGGGCCGGGATTTTCGGGACGGCAATACCAATCAGCCGCCGGGCGCCGCCGCGGATTCCGGCCGCAATCCGGCGGGGCCGGCCGCGCACGATCTTGCCGTGAACGTGGACAGCAGCGGGCAGGTTTTTTACCAGGCCACCTCGCAAAACAACGCGGTCACCTTCACCGCCGCCGTGACGCCCCAGGGCGTGGACTTCGGCAAGGCGACGTTCGAACCGATCACCGCCGACTCGTCCAACATCACGCTGATGCAGGGCGGCGCGCAGATCGCGAAGGCGGGTGCGCTCGGACAGTTCGGTTCGGGCGCCGACACGTTCCGGTTCTCCACCTGGCAGGTCGCCGGCTCGCCCAACCAGGCTGGCAAGGCGATTCTCTCCCATTTCAACATCTCGGCGGGAAGCTCCGCGCTCCTCAACGCCGGCGGGCAAACCGTCGGTCGCGTCTCGCTTGATGACACGGCGAAGCCGCAGCAGGTGATCGTCAACGGAACGGAGGCCGGTCTCGCGGCGGGCGCCGCGCTCGCGCGTTCACCGGACATGCGCGCCGCATCGATTCCCGTCGGCGTCACGGGCGCTCAGGGGCAAGCCGTCGTTTTCCTGAGCGATAAGGTCGCGACGAAAGACGACGTTCGCGCGGCGGTCGCGGTCGCCGGCAAGCTGGAAAACCTTTCGTTTTCCACGACGGCGCGGCCCGATATCGAGAAAGCCATCACCGCCGCCGTGGACGGTCAGCCGTCGGTGGCCCGCTACGAAACGATGGTGACGGTAAAGCTCGACGGCGAAACGCATGCCGTCCGCGTGACGGGCACGGGCGCCGACGCATCGGGCCAACGCTCCACGCCGATCATGATTTCCGACAACGCGCGCGTGAACGACGCGCTTTCGCTCGCCCACGCCGACAACGTCCGCGTGCCCCAGACGATCGGCGGACGCGCCATCGTGATCACGACTGACAAGGCGACGGGCAAGCTCATTCCCACCGACGGGAAAGGAAACCGCATCACCGATGCCGTCTTCCAGGTGTCGACGAAAAAGGTGAACGGCGAGCCCATCCAGCTCTCGTACCGGATCGACTCGTTCGAGTTGGCCGGAAACGGCCAGTTCGTCGCGCACGCGATTGCCGACGTGCCCGAGCACACCGAACTCTTTGACGGCACGCTTGAGGCGCCCGCGTCGCCGGGCGTGGCGAGCGCCGCTCCAATGGAGGTGACCGCGAGCCGCCACCTCGATGTGACCGTGCAGGACGACAACCGTATTCGGTTTGCCGCGAACGCCCCGGGCGCGCGCGTGGCCTTCCTGGCGCCGGTGGGCGCCGCCGACATTGAAACCTCAAAAATTTCGTTCCAACCGGTCGGCCTCGGGGGCGAGGGTATCAAGGTCATGCGCGCGGGAGGAACGCTTCTCGCCGCCTCCGCGGCTGCGCCCGACATCACCGGTGCGAGCGGCGCCGCCTATCGCAACGTGACTTGGACGGTCACGACGGCCGACGCCACGAAGCCGCGCGACACGCAGATCCTTCAGCACTTCGGGATTCAGCACAACGCCGGCACGATCGCGAATGCCGACGGCATTGTGGTGGGCCGCTCGATGCAGGGCGACGACGGCAGCCGCCTCCTTACGTTCCAGCACAACCCGAAAGCCGACGCGGCCATCAAGGACATCTACTTCGATCGGAAGGAAGCCTTCGCTCCGAAGGAAGGCCAGCCCGTCACGCAGGTGGCGTGGGCCGGCGCGCAGGCCGCGATTACGCTCAACGCCGCGTCGACGATGGACGTGTCCCAGGCTTCGCTCGAAAAGATGGACGCATTCAAGCTCGACGGCAATACGACGCAGGCCCAGGTGGACGCTGCGTTCAAGGACGTCGTGTCCAAGGACAAGGGCATCGCCTCCTACGACGTGACCGTCGCCGCCGCTGGCGGCGCGGTGCGTATCTTCGGGCAGGGCGCGTCGGCGGACGGCGAGATCCGGCATCCGGAGATCGTCACCGCCAATCCCGCTTTCGACCGGCTCGCGGTGCGCCGGGTGGAGAATCTTTCCGAACTCGGCATCCCGATCAAAGGCGCGCAGATCCAGGGCGGCGACATCACGTACCGCATCGACGCGCAGACGGGCCAGCGCCGTCTTAACGTGAGCGGTAGCGAAATCCGCTTCCGCAATGACAACGGAATCGCCGGCGTGGTGAAGCTGGAGAACGGCGTCCCGCAGTCCATCGGCCTCTACGGCGGAAAGGCGGGCGCGGCGGTGGAGTTCGCCGCGAGCGGAAGTTTGCCCGAGCGACGTATGTGGGTGCCGCAGGGCCTGCGCGTTGAAATCAGCCTGAAGGATGGAGCGATCTCCGCCACCCGCGGCGACAAGCCGGTTCCTCTGGACGGTGTGAGGATCCGCTTTCACGACGGAACCGCCGATTCGAAAAACGACGGCGTCCTGATTTTCCGCCAAAGCACCAAAAATCCGGGAAACACGGTGATCGACATCCAGGGCGGAATCCGGACGTTCGCCGGCACGATCAACGGCGGCGCATTCACCGGCGCGCTGGTCGACGGCAAGGTTCAATTCAAGGCCAAAGACCCGAACGGAAATCCCCTTGTTCTCAAGCAGCCCATCGCCATGCCGGACGCCAAGGGCGCCGTCGCCAAGGGCTCGATGCTGGGCAACGCTCATGTGGTGCAGGTGGACATGAACCTGGGAACGGGTGTCGTCACGGCGGAAGGACGCTCGTTCATCAATGGAAAGCAGACCGTTTGGGTGCCCGATCTCGCGCCGCCGCCGAACGGACGCACCCCCGGAAAAGCGCCCGCGCCCAACCCGGAAGGGTCCGATTCGCGAAACCTCCTCATCTCTCGTTATGCGGACGGCCATCGCGTCACGGGACGCGGCGCCGGCGGCGGCTGGCTCAACGTCACCCTCAACGCTCCGGAAAAGCCGGGAGGCCCGATTCGCGCTTTCGCCAATCCGATCACGAGCCGTTCGGAGCACATTGAAATTGGGGAAGGCGGCGCTGTGCTGGGTGGCAAAACCTATTCCGCGGGCGTCGGAATCAACAAAACGTCGGACGCGGACTATCACTACACGGCCATGAAGCCCGGTGTGACGGTCGAAAGCGGCGAAGGCGAGAGCAAGGTGAAGGTCACAATTTTGAAGGCAGGCGCGACCGCGGTGTATGAGAAAGGCGAGTTGCAGCTCCGCAACTCGAAAGCGCATCCGGATGTGGCGGCTGACCTTGAGCACGTGTCGGTGGATCTCGCGGGCATCGGCTTTACCTTCAAACGCGATGGCGACACCGTCAAGCCGATGCGTCACAAGGCCGAGGGCAACCTCACGATTTTCGGAGCGGGACTCGACGCGATGGATCTGGAGTCCACCAGTGGCCGGATCGTGGATGGCCGGATCATGTTCGACGTGAAGGACGACAAGACGGTCCGCGTGAACCGGAGTGTGACGCTCCTCGGCCACAAGGACACGCGTGACCGCGACGTGGCCATCAAAGAAATCGGCTTCAACCCGGCGAACGGAGGAAAGATGGCGGTGGCCCGCGTTCGCATTTACGAGGACGACGAACTGAGCACGAAAGATCCGACGCCCGCGAAGGGTCGGCGTGAAAAAAACCCCGATCGAAGCGAACACAACAGCGCACGTACGTCGTCCGTCAATCTCGGTATCGAAACGCGCGGCGGCCGCACCTATGTCACCGGCCTCGGCGACTCGTCGTACGTTCATGCGACGCTGGTTGAAAACGGCAAGGGAAATCACGCGCTCGACGCGCGCGAAGTGGTGTTTTCAGACCACGCAAAGAATCTTCAGGTCGTGGGCGGAGGGGCGACGATCATGGGCCTGCATATGGAAGCGGGCTTGAGCGTCAACACGGGAATCGTGTCGCGCGGAGAATTTTCGGTCAATGGCAGCGCGCTTGCGCAGGGTGATCGGGCCGACATTAAATTGGGGGGCACCGCGCGCGTGACGCTCGAGCGTGGCTCTATGCTCTCTTTCAACAATGGCCGGCCGCAATTCTCTTCGTCGAAAGGAACTGTGGTCCTTCGCCAGCTCGCGCCCGCGATGCGCGTGTCCGGCCTCACCGTGGTGGGTGGCCTTCGCGACGCCGTAACCACGTATCAGAACGGTCGGATGGCGAGCCGCCATATTCCGACCTACACCTACGCGAATCGAACCGGCCACGCCATCCCGTGGCGCGGCATGCAGATTTCTGCGGGTACCGTTTTCACGCCGGGCAAGGGCGGC
>JBBRXR010000094.1:0-6194 GCA_038238485.1 Elusimicrobiota bacterium
GGCGAGATCGAAGCCGCCGATCGTCTCGAAAAAGCCATCGCGGCTGTCCTTCAGGAAGGCGGCGCGTCCGTGACATACGACCTTGGTGGGACCGCCGGCACCCGCGAAATGGGTCGGGCCATCGTGGCCCGATACAAGTCGCTTTCCTGAGCGCGGGCACCCCATGCTTTTTCTCGTTGCAGAAGTCCGGGATAAACGGGTCGTTGAACGTGAAGAGACGGTCAACGCGATCGACCTGATCGGCACGCCGCCGGCGTTTGTTTCCTTCGGCCAGCCGGTGAAGTCGAAAGTCCAGGCCCGGATGACGCACGAAGGGGAAATCATTTTCACCGGGCGCGTGGCGACGGTCATCACGTATCAGTGCGGTCGCTGTCTTGAGTTTTTCGACAAGGCCGTCGATCTCGATTTTCAGCAGGTCGTCACCCCGGAGCAGCTCGACGTGGACATCACGCCGGAAATTCGGGAGACGCTTCTTGTCGACCTGCCCGTGCGGGCGATCTGTCGCGAGAACTGCAAGGGCATCTGCCCGAGTTGTGGCAAGAACCTGAACAACGTCACCTGCGCATGCGTGCCGCCGCCGGCAGATACGCGCTGGAACGCGCTCAAAAGCTTTCCATTCAAATAGAGGAGTCTTAGCCCAAATGGCCAATCCAAAAAAGAAACACACACCGATGCGTCGGAACATGCGGCGATCGCAGAACTTCAAGATCACCGCGAATAGCCTCTCCGGCTGCAAACAGTGTGGTCGCGACATCATGCCGCACCGCGTTTGCCCCTATTGCGGCTTCTACCGTGGCGAGCTCGTGGTCGCCCAGAAAGCCAAGAAGAAGGACGAGGGTGAGTAATTGATGCGGATCGCACTGGATGCGATGGGGGGAGATAACGGCTCCGCCGTTAACGTCCTCGGAGCCATCCAGGCCTGCCGTGAATGGCGGGACATCGAAATCATCCTCGTGGGCGACCGCGAGGCCTTGACCGCACAGCTGCGCGCTGAAAGCGGCGCCGGCAAACTTCCGATCACGGTGGAACATGCGGCCGACGTGGTCGGCATGCATGAGTCGCCCGTGGAAGCCTGCCGATCCAAACCGGACGCGAGCATCATGGTCTGCGCGCGCCTCGTCGCGGAAGGCAAAGCCGACGGCATGGTGTCCGCGGGCAATTCCGGCGCCACCATGACCGCGTCGCTGATCCATCTCCGCCGGCTGGAAGGGATTTCCCGTCCGGCCATCGCGACCATTCTACCGACCGTCGACGGTCAGTGCGTTATGCTCGACATGGGCGCCAACGTCGACTGCAAACCGAAGCACCTTCTTCAGTTCGCCGTCATGGGCTCGGTTTACCACGAAGCCATCTACAAGAAACCCAATCCACGCGTGGGCCTTCTCTCGATCGGTGAGGAAGAAGGAAAAGGCAACGAGCTCACCATCGAATCCCACGCGCTTCTCAAGAACAGCGGCCTCAATTACATTGGCAACATCGAAGGCCGCGACATTCCCGAAGGCAATGCCGATGTCGTGGTCTGCGACGGGTTCGTCGGAAACGTCGTTCTCAAATTTGGCGAAGGCCTGTCGTCCGCGCTGATCAAGCTGATCAAGCGCGAGTTCAAGGGTCACCCGCTCGCGATGCTCGGGGGGCTTCTCGCCAAGAGCGCGCTTCGCCGAATCAAGCAGAAGGTGGACCCGTCCGAATACGGAGGGGCGCCGCTCCTCGGTGTGAAAGGCATTTCGATCGTCAGTCACGGCGGTTCCGACGCTTTCGCGATCAAGAACGCCCTTCGCGTGGCCGCCGAGCTCTACCGCGACGACATCAACACGCACATCAAAACGAAGCTCGAAAACATTTCCCAGAACATCGTATTGGCATGACGCAGACTCCCTCCACGCGCATCACCGGCACCGGCTGCGCCTTGCCGGAAAAGATACTCACCAACGCCGACCTTTCGAAGATTGTGGAAACCTCGGACGAATGGATCACAACGCGCACCGGCATTAAAGAGAGACGCGTGGCTGACAAGAACACCGCCACTTCCGATTTGTCCATCCTCGCCGCGCGTCGCGCGCTGGAAGCCGCAGAGCTCCAGGCCGCCGACATCGACCTGATCATCGTCGGCACCTGCACGCCCGACCACATGTTCCCGTCCGTCGCCTGCCTCGTGCAGAAGGCGCTGGGCGCCGTGAACGCGGCGGCCTTCGACGTCTCCGCGGCCTGCTCCGGCTTCATTTACTCGCTTGCCACCGCGCGCGCCCTTCTTCTGGCCGGGTCGCACAAACGCGCCCTGGTTCTCGGCGCCGACATTCTGAGCAAGATCACCGACTGGACCGACCGCGGCACGTGCGTTCTCTTCGGCGACGGCGCCGGCGCCCTCGTGCTGGAACTCGACGAGAAGGGCACCACGTCGGGCCCGCGCGTTCTCGCCATCGACATGGGCGCCGACGGCACCGGTTCAGACATGCTGAACGTGCCGGGTGGGGGGAGTCGCCATCCGTATTCTGAGAACGGCTCGATGACGGAATTCCCCGCGAAGATTCACATGGACGGCAAGGAAGTCTATAAGCACGCCGTTACCCGCATGGTCGAGACGGCCAACCGGGCGCTCGAGAAAGCGGGCAAAACATCCCAGGACCTCGCGCTTCTCATCCCGCATCAGGCGAACCTTCGCATCATCGAATCCGTGGGCAAGCGCATGAATCTGCCGGCCGAGAAAGTCTTTTTGAACATCCACAAGTACGGGAATATGTCGGCGGCCACCACGATCGTCGCGCTCGATGAGGCGCGCCGCGAGGGCCGCCTCAAATCAGGCGACCTGGTCGAGCTGATCGCGTTCGGTGCGGGGCTGACGTGGGGCGCGGTGGTGATCCAATGGTAAAAATCGCTTTCTTGTTTCCCGGCCAGGGTTCCCAGGCCGTCGGCATGGGCAAGGCCGCCGCCGACGCTTCTCCTGAGGCCCGCGAACTGGCGCGGCGCGCCGACACCGTCGTCGGATTCGCGCTCTCGACGATCATGTTCGAAGGTCCGGAAGACCGCCTGAAGGACACCGCCATCACCCAGCCTGCTTTGTTCGTCGCCAGCGCGATGGCGCTCGAACCGCTCAAGAAGCGCGGCGTGAAGGCCTCCTGGACCGCCGGACACTCGCTGGGCGAATACTCCGCGCTCTACGCCGCCGGCGCGATCGATTTTGAAACCGGTCTTACCCTCGTCAAAGAGCGCGGGCGGATCATGAGCGAAGCCGGAAAATCCCGGCCCGGCGCCATGGCCGCCGTCATCGGGCTCGATGCGGAGAAGCTTGAAGCCGTGTGCCGTGAAGCGTCCGACCTCGGCGTCTGCGCGCCGGCCAATTACAATTCCGACTCGCAGATCGTGATTTCGGGCGAAGCCAGCGCCGTCGCCAAAGCGATGGCATTGGCCACCTCAGCCGGCGCCGCCAAGGTCGTTCAGCTCAACGTCAGCGGCGCGTTTCACTCGCCGCTCATGAGCGACGCCGCCGCCCAGATGGCGGTGTTTCTCGACGCCGCCGCCTTTCAGGACGCGAGCGTGCCGGTCCTCACCAACGTGGACGCCGCGCCCACCACGGCTGCCGCTGAGTTCAAGAAAAAGCTTTTCCAACAGATCGACCATCCGGTACGATGGCACGAATCGATGAAGCGCCTGAACGATCTGGGCGCTGACGTTTTTATCGAAGTGGGATCGGGCCGGGTGCTGAGCACCATGGCCCGAAAGCTCGACCGGAAGAAAATGGTCGCCGCCACGGATGATGCCGAGGGCATCGACAAACTCTTTGCAGGGGGACTGATTTCATGAGACTCAAGGATAAGGTTGCGGTCATTACAGGCGGCGGACAGGGAATCGGAAGAACGATCGCCGAAACCTATGCGGCTCAGGGCTGCAAGCTCGCCTTGTGGGATGTGAATGAAGAGACCGTGAAGAAAACGGCCGATGAGATCAAGGCCAAATTCAACGTGGAAACCCTTGGCGGACGCGTCGATGTCACCAAGATCGACGACGTGGAAACCGGAATGAAGCGCGTTGTTGACACGTTTGGAAGAATTGATATATTGGTCAACAACGCCGGCATCACCAAGGACAATCTGCTTCTCCGCATGTCCGATGCTGAATGGGATGCGGTCCTCGCCGTCAACCTCAAGGGTCCATTTAATTGCACCAAAGCCGTATTTTCGCCCATGAGAAAGGCGGGAGGCGGTCGAATCATCAACATCGCTTCTATTGTGGGCCTGATGGGGAATGCCGGTCAGGCAAACTACTCGTCTTCTAAAGGCGGCCTTATCGCCCTGACGAAGACATGCGCCCGCGAATTTTCGAAGAAGAACATTCTGGTCAATGCCATCGCGCCCGGTTTCATCCGCACGGCCATGACCGACAAGCTTTCAGACGACGTCAAAAAGGCCCTCGCGGCGCAGATTCCGCTCGAGAGGCTGGGAGAAGCTCAGGACGTCGCCAACGCCGCTTTGTTTTTGGCTTCAGAAGAATCGTCGTATGTCACCGGTCAGGTCTTGTCGGTCAACGGCGGGATGTACATGTAGTTTCACCAGGCTTTGGGAGTTGGGAGCCTTCATTGTCGGTCCCAAATCCCAAGCCCTGGGTTCTAATATCTCAGGAGGCATGTCAATGTCTGAAAATATCGAACAGAAAGTGAAGGACATCATCGTTGAACAGCTCGGCGTCGATGCCGGTGAAGTGAAGACCGAAGCCTCGTTCGTCAACGATCTCGGCGCGGACTCGCTCGACACCGTCGAGCTCGTCATGGCCCTCGAAGAATCCTTCGACATGGAAATTCCGGACGAAGAAGCCGAGAAGATCCAGACCGTCGGCCAGGCCGTCGACTACATCAAGACCCACAAGAAGTAAATTCCACTCTCATAGCGAACCTGCGTCAGGCGCCGTGGTGCCCCCTCTGGGCGCCGCCGGCGGGTTTGCTTTTATCCCCAGCGGAGACTAAAAATCCAAGTGAAGAAAATCGTCATCACGGGCGTCGGCATCGTCAGCCCGATCGGCAATAACAAGCAGGAATTCTGGACGTCGCTGTCCACGGGCCAGCACGGCTTCTCTCGTATCACCCGTTTCGACGTGTCCACGTATCCCTGCCAGGTTCACGCCGACGTGAAGAATTACGATGTCACGCAGTACGTCGACAAAAAGCGCGCCCGCCGCATGGACCTGTTCACCCAGTTCGCCATCGGCGCCGCGAAAATGGCCGTGCAGGATTCCGGCCTCGACGTGACGAAAGTCGATCCGGAGCGTTGCGGCGTGATCGTCGGCTCGGGCATCGGCGGTCTTCCCACGATTGAAGCGCAGCATTCCGTCCTCCTTGAAAAAGGGATCAACCGGGTCTCGCCGTTCCTCATTCCCATGCTCATCACGAACATCGCGCCGGGCGAAATCGCCATCGAATTCGGTTTCGTCGGTCCCAACTACTCTGTTTCTTCCGCCTGCGCTACCGCGAACTCCGCCATCGGAGCCGCGCTGCGCCACATGCGTTACGGCGATGCGGACGTGATGATCGCCGGCGGAACTGAAGGGGCGATCACGCCTCTCGGCATGGCCGGCTTCGCGCAGGCCCAGGCTCTCACCTTCGATTTCAATGACAATCCCGGCCAGGCCAGCCGTCCCTTCGACGGCAAACGCTCCGGCTTCGTCATGGGCGAGGGTGCCGGTATCGTGGTTCTCGAAACCGAGGAACACGCCAAGAAGCGCGGCGCAAAAATCTACGCCGAACTCGCCGGATACGGCGCGACCGACGACGCTTACCACATCACCGCTCCCAGCCCTGAGCTCAAGGCCGCGGTTCGCGCCATGCAGCTCGCCATGAAAGACGCGGGCGTGGGCCCCGACGACATCGATTACGTCAACGCGCACGGCACCTCCACGCCGCTCAACGACAAGACGGAAACCGCCGTCATCAAAGCCGCGCTGGGCGAGCGCGCCCGCCAGATCCCGATTTCCTCCACCAAGTCCATGACCGGACACATGCTCGGCGCCGCCGGCGGAGCGGAGCTCATCGCGACGCTCCTCTGCATGGAAAACAACCTCATCCATCCGACGATCAACCAGACCACGCCCGATCCGGAATGCGACCTGGACTACGTTCCCAACACCGCGCGCCCCGGCAAAATCGACTGCGCGCTGTCGAATTCTCTCGGCTTCGGCGGCCACAACGCGGTCCTCGTCGTAAAGAAGTA
>JBBRXR010000095.1:0-6171 GCA_038238485.1 Elusimicrobiota bacterium
GATTTCGCTCGGCGCGCCCACCGGGCTCACGTCGTCGTTTGATGCTCAGACCGGTCTCGTTCGCTTCCAGTGGAGCGCGCCTTCCGGCTACCCGGCTACTCTGGCGAAAGGCCTCGGCTATAATCTGGAGATTACTGAGCGCGACAGCGGCAAGGTGATCGTTTCGGCGGCCGATGGAACGCCGCTCATGGGCAACTATCTGGCGCACGGCGCGACCAGCGCGTCGGTCCGCCTCGCGCTTCCCGACCTGACCGTTTATCGCTGGCGCGTGCAGGCCGTCGATACCGCGTTGCGCAAAGGTCCGATGTCCGCCACCGACGACGTGTCGGTCCCGGCGATCGCACCGGCGGCGATCACCGATCTCGCGGGTTCGGAAGGCACGCAGATCCATTTGAGCTGGACCGCGACGGGCGAGGATGGCCGCATCGGCACCGCCACCCGCTACCGGATTTATTACGCAAGCAATTCTTTCACGTCCACGGGTGAGTTGGGCGTGATGAGTCAGGTGATCGAAAGCGCGGGCGCCAAACCGGCGTTTCGCGTGGGCGGCAAGCCGGAATCCCGCGATGTTGGCGGGGTCGCCCCGAATTTTCCGTATTACGTGCGCGTCGCCGCCGAAGACCGCAACGGAGCGCTTTCCGCGCTCAGCAACATGGTGATCGCGACCTCGACGATCTTCGAGCTCGATCCAATGGCCTTCGACGGCGCCCAGGACGGCACGGTGGCGATCGGGGACATCAACGTGGATGGGCGTCTCGACGTGCTCAACATCGGCGTCGGCGCGTCGGGGCAGATCTTCAACGTGCTTTATGGGCAGGCGGCGGGCGGTTTCAGCCAGACCTCGGCGGGCGGAGGGCTTCGCGACGCGTCGGCGGTGCTGGTCGACCTCGACCGCGACGGCGACCTTGACCTGATCCAGTCCGGCGTCACGGCCACCAACCAGACCGTTACGCGCACCTTCCTTTATAATGGCAGCGTCTTTGTCGCCAGCGCCACGATCATCCTCCCGGGCTTCAGCCGCGGCGCGATGGCCGTGGGTGACATGGACAACGACGGCGACCTTGACGTCGTGGCCGTCGGCGCGGGTCTCGACGGCATCTACGAGTTCGAGAATGTGAATCTCAACGGCACCTTCCAGCTCGTCTCGAAAAAGATTTACAACCTGGCGCTGTCCACCGGTTCGGCGATCGCGTTGGCCGACATCGACCGCGACGGCGACCTCGACATGGCGGTGGCGGGCTTCGACGGTTCAAAGGCGCGCCTCGTGATCCTTCGCCATGACGCCGGCAACGTGTGGACCAACGTCGCCGAACCATTCGGTACCAGCGATGGTTACACGAACGCGTCGCTCGCCTGGGGAGATTTCAATCGCGATGGCCGATGGGACCTGGTGGCGATGGGCCAGCGCCAGGCGACCAACGGCGAAGTGGCGTTCTTCGAAGGGACGCCGGCGGGGGGATACATCACGCATTCCACCGGTTACGCGATGCACTCAGCCAGCAACGGCTCGCGCGCGGTGGCCGTGGGCGATATGGACAACGACGGTTATCCCGATGTCGTGGCCGTGGGCATCAACGCGCCGACCTCACGCGGTAAGATTTCCGTCTTCATGAACGACCGCGCCGGCTTCCCAGCGGGACCGATGACGTGGAAGCGCCAGGAATACCTCGCGCCCGACGGCGTCACCCGCGGGTCCGTGGCGCTGGCCGACATGGACGGCGACGGTGACCTCGATATGATGGTCAACGGCCTGAGCGGCTCGGACAAAATCATTTCTCTTCTCAAGAACCGTTTCGTGGAGGGGGGCCTCGCGGCGAACCCGGCGCCGACGGTTCCGGAATTCAATTTCTCGCTTCTCGGGTCTCAGGTCACCTTTGACTGGGCGATGGCCAATGGCTCAGGCGACGGTGCGGAGCGTTTGGCCTATACCTACGATTTTTGGATTGAGTACCGCACCGGCGGCAACCCGACGCGCTTCAAGCTGATCACCCCCCAGCAGATGACGCCATTGCAAGGCAACGCGCCCACGATCGGCCTCGGTGCCGTGACGCGCCTGACGAAGACGATGACGCTCGCTGACAATTCAACGTATTACGTCCGCATGCGCGCTATCGACACCGGCCTGCGTGCGGGCCCGTGGACCGCCGAAGTGCCCGTCGACATCAGCAACGTCCCGCCGTCCAACATCACTGATTTCGTCGCGCTTCCGGCGAACAAGGTCGAATTAACGTGGACCGCTCCCGGCGGCGATGGCCCCATCGGCGCGCTGGCGTCCTATGACATCCGCCAGTCGCTCACGCCTATCGATCCGTCGAACGTCGCCGCGTTCCTCGGTTTGACGCAGGTCACCCAGTCGCTCACGCCGAAACAGGCCGGGAGTGTGGAGTCGCTGATGCTTCCGCTTCTCGTGACGGGCACCACCTACTATTACGGCATCCGCGGCTTCGATGGTTCGGGCAGCTTCACCACGATCTCGACAGCCAGCGTGGTCGCGGGTTTCTTCCAGATTTCGCAGTCGACGGGCAGCCTCGGGGGACCGACCTCGCTGGCGGTGGGCGACGACAACAAGGACGGCCTGCTGGACCTCTATCTCGCCGGGACCGATGGCCTCCAGGTCTGGCGCGGCAATGGTTCGGTGTTCACGCCCGCGGCCGACGCCAGCTTTGCGGGCATCAACTCCGCCGCGATCGCCGCCGTCGATTATGATCGCGACGGCCGCCTCGACATGGTGGTCTCGGGTGATCAGGGCGGCAAGAAAATTTTTGTCTACCAGAAGAAGAACGGATCGCCGTCGTTCCAGATGGTGGTTGGCTCGACGCTCACCGCGTTCACGGAAGGCAGCTTTGCGTGGGCCGACGCGGACCGTGACGGCGACATGGACCTGGTCGCCGCCGGGAACGGGCTCGACGGCGTCTACCTTTTCCGCAATGTCGCCAACCAGACGCCCGCCGCGCCCTTCAAGATGGAAAAGATCACCTCCGGCCCGATCACCGGTGGCGCGTCCGTGGCTTGGGCGGACGTCGACAACGACGGTTACCTCGACATCGTCGTCTCGGGCGCAGACACGTCGCTTCTGCCCCAGCTCTTCATCCTTCGCGGCCAGGCCGACGGCTCGTACGCCGCGGCCGTCAACGTACTGACCAATGACGGCTTCCGCGAGGCCGCGATGCTGTGGACCGATATCAACGGCGACGGCCTTCCGGACCTCGCCATTACCGGGCGCCGCCGCACCGGCAAGCTCACCCAGATTTTCACGAACCAGTCGATCCCCGGCACGATCAGCCTTCTTCCCACGACGCTGCCGGGCGACGGTATCTCCTCGGGCACCAACGACATTGCCGGCCTCGCGGCCGCCGATGTTGATGGCGACGGTCACATCGACCTCGCGGTGGCGGGCGAGGATGCGGCCGGCCGCGGCCGTCTTATCATCTATCTGAATCACAACGGTCTCTGGGACATGACCGAGCCGCTTGGTCACCGCGTTGGCTTCACGCGTTCACGCGTGGCCATGGCCGACTTCGACAACGACGGCGACACCGACCTCGTTGTCGCCGGCCTCGACGGCAGCGTGAAACGATTCGTGTACTTCAAGAACCGACTGGCCGACGACACCGGCGCGCTCGGCACCAACGTCGCGGCGGCGGCGCCCACGCTCTCAGGGTCGGCCATCGGCAATCAGGTGACGCTCAACTGGAGCAAGCCCGGAGACCTCGGAAGCAACAACACGCGCACGCCCGCCAACGCGATGACCTATTTGCTTGAAGGCACGGCGTTCCCGAACGGCTCGCCCGCGAACGTCTCGATCTTCATTTCCAGCATCGTGGCCTCGCCGCTCGATGGAAACGTCAACCCGAAGCGCGGCGCGAACAATAGCGTCACGTTCTCCGTGCCGGACAATCGGACCTATACCTTCCGCGTGCGCGCGGTCGATGCGGGACTTCTCCCGGGCGCCTGGTCCAATTCCCAGCAGCAGATCGTCGGCATCCTGGCGCCTTCGCCGATCACCGACCTGGCTGCCGCGCGCGGCGCGCAGATCAACCTCACGTGGACCGCCACTGGCGCCGACGGCCGCATTGGAACGGCGACCGCTTATGAACTTCGCTATTGGACGAGCGGCGGTTCTTACGCCACCGGCACGCCCTTCTCGATCACGGCGCCCAGGCACAGCGGCGACCGTGAAACCGCGAGCATCATCGGCCTCACGCCGGAGACCGCGTACTCATTCGGCATCGAAGCAATCGACGAGAACGGAAGCCGTTCGGGCGTGAGCAACATTTCATCGACCACCGCGGGCCGTTTCGAAGCGATCCAAGGCGAATTCGGCATGAAGGGCGGGGGCGTGGCGATGGCGCCAATGTTCGGCGCGGGCACGCACTATGTCGTGTTCGGGGCGAGCAGCACGGGCAATGGAAACGTGCGCATCTATTACAAGGACGCCACCGGCTATGTAATTCGTCAGGACCTCGGGAAGACGATGCTCACCGGCGTCGCGGCCTTCGGCGATTACACCGGGGACGGACTGCCGGACCTCGTGATCGGTGGCACGGAACAGTTCTTCAGCTCCACGCGCCAGCGCGTCTCTTTCTATCGAAACACCGGCACGACGTTCGTGGAAGACACGGCGCTCGCGCTCTCGGTGGAAGCGATGAGCCTTCAGTTCGGCGACTTCGACAACGATGGCGATGCCGATCTTCTCGTTGGCGGCCAGACGTCGTCGGCCGTCCGCTTCACGCGGGTCTATGAAAACCGCAACGCCACCTTCACCCAGGTGTGGGAGCGCCAGTCGGGGGGAAGCGCCGCGTTCGTTGACGTCGACAAGAACGGATGGCTGGACGTGATCGCATCGGGTCAGGGTTTCGCCGCCGGCACCACGCGCACCGCGATTTTCCGAAATGTCCTCACGGCGATGCCGACTGTCTATTTCCAGGATCCCATCGCGGCGGACGTCTTTACGACGTCTCAGGGCCGCATCGCGATCGGCGACCTGAATGCGGACGGTTATCCGGACGTCGCGCTCGCGGGCCGGGACGCGCAGGTGCCGCTCCAGATCTTCCGGAACAACGGCAACGGTACTTACGACATCGCCAACCCCGTCCTTCTCGGCGTCACGCTGAGTTCGGCGTCCCTGGTGTGGCTCGACGTCGACCACAGCGGCCGTTCAGGACTCGCCGTTTCCGGTTATGACGCGGCGCTTGGACAGCACCGCGCGCTGATCTATCGAAACATCGCCGGCACGATGACACTCTCAGAAGAGCCCTTCGGCGTCGCCGCCTTCTCGGGCGGGCTCTCAGCGGGCGACACCGACAACGACGGCGACGTGGATCTCGTCGTCACGGGCGAAACGGTCGGCGGCGTTCTCAATCACGTCATTCTTCGCAACGTTGTCGAACGCATCGGCGGCGCGACGAACAGCGCACCCGCGCAGGTCGCGGCCGCCACGCCGAACGTCGTTGGCTCCGATATGGTTTTGACCTGGCCGGCCGCTGCCGACGATCACACCGCCGGCGTCGCGCTGATGTATGGGGTGCGCGTCGCCACCGAAAGTCTGGCGACCGCCGCGGTCTACGTTCAGAGCTACGTGCCGGCGTCGCCGTTCCTCGGCAATCACAACGGTCCGTCCATGCGCTTCAAGGTTCGCGACGGCCAGACGTATTACTGGCGGATCCGCGCGATCGACTCTTCGTTCCGCGAAGGGCCGGAGAGCGCCGAGCAGTCTTATTCGATCGCGGGCATCGCTCCCGGCGCGCCGTCGGACTTCTCTTCGGTCCCCGCCTCGCAGATCCATCTTGCGTGGACCGCGCAGGGAGAAGATGCGAACCAGGGACAGGCGAGCTCCTACGATATCCGCTATCGCCTTACCGCCGACCCGTCGAACCCGCCGACCTTCCCGGGTGATCCGTCGTGGCTGCCGCTCTCTTCGCTCATGACGGTGCCGGCGCCCAAGATTTCCGGCAGCGCCGAAGCCATCGACGTCGTCGGCCTGGCGCCCGGCGTCTCCTATCAGTTCGGCCTTCAGGCGATCGACGGCGCCAGCCTCCGCTCGACGCCGGTGTTCACCGGCACGGCCACGGCCTCTAATTTCGGACGCGTTCGGGACTTCTTTGGCCTCAACACCGGGCTCGAGCGCGCCGCGGTGGCAGTGGGCGATGTGGATCACGACGGCGATCTCGA
>JBBRXR010000096.1:0-6162 GCA_038238485.1 Elusimicrobiota bacterium
AGATCTCCATTCCCAAGCCCGAGAAGTACAAACAGCTGCTCCAGAGCCGTTGCATCCTCGTCGATCCCGAGGACCGCCGGCAGAACATCCGCGCGCAGATTGATGCGATCTGCAAACGCATCAAGGCGCAGGCCATTGTGTCGGACGAGCACCTGGACGAGGTCGTCCACCTCACGGAGTACCCGTCGAGCATCCTCGGCCATTTCCCGGAGGCCTACCTCAAGCTGCCCAAGGAAGTGCTGGTGACCGTGCTCAAGAAGCACCAGAAGTTTTTCCCCATTGAATCGTCCAAGGGCCAGCTCACCAACAGCTTTATCGGCGTGCGCAACGGCCCCTCCGACGCGCAGGACGACGTCCGCGACGGTTACGAGCGCGTCATCAATGCCAGATTTTCGGACGCGCAGTTCTTCTTTGAGAAAGACCTGGAGACGCGTCTCGACGTCTCGGTCGCCAAGCTGGCGGGCGTCGGCTTCCACGCCAAGCTCGGCAGCATGCTCGACAAAACGAACCGCGTGGTGAAGCTGACCGGGATCCTGGCCGACGCGTTGGGCATTCCCGACAACGTCAAAGCGAACGCTTTGCGCGCCGCGCTGCTCGCCAAGGCCGACCTCGTCACGCAGATGGTGGGCGAGCTTCCCGAGCTTCAGGGCGTCGCCGGGCGATTCTATGCCGAGCGTCAGGAATCCGCCGAGGTCGCGCACGCGATCGAGCAGCACTACTGGCCCGTCACCGCGGAGAGCCATCTGCCGTCGAGCGCCGAGGCCGCTCTCGTGGCCGTCGCCGACAAGATCGACACACTCGCCGCCAATTTTTCCGTCGGGCTCATCCCTTCGGGTTCCGCCGACCCGTACGGCCTCCGCCGCGCCGCCGTGGGCGTCATCCGCATTCTCAGCGACCGCCGGTGGGCTATTTCCATCACGCAGCTCATTGAAAAGACCTTCGGGAACCTCGGTTCGGCCGATACCGGCAAGAAGGAGCTCGCGGACTTCTTCAACCAGCGCTTTACCGGCTGGTTCGGTAGCCAGGGCTTCCGCGCCGACGAGATCGACGCCGTGCTCACGTCGAACGGCGTCAGCGTCGCCCAGTTGGGCGAGAAGCTGCAGGGCCTCAAGGCCGTTCGCGGCCGCCCGGAGTTCGATTCGCTCGCGGCCGCCATCAAGCGCGCGCGTAACGTCCTCAGCCAGGCGAAAGAAAAAGGTTTTCTGCCGAGCAGCCCTGAGATCGAGGCCGGAGAGATCGCCGGTGCGCTCGAGAAGACGCTTCTCGACGCCGTGCAGGCGATCCACGGTGGGTTCCACGCGTCGCTCAAGCGCGGTGAATATCAGTCCGCGCTTCTCTCGCTCGCGCCGCTCAAGGCGCCGGTCGACGCGTTCTTCGCCGGCGTCATGGTCATGGATCCGGACGAAAAGCTCCGCTCGCTGCGCCTGCGCGTCCTTATGCAGGTCAAGCAGCTCTTCGACGCGCTGGCCGATTTCTCGAAGCTTCAGGTTTCGGCTCCCACCGCGGGTTGAGCCTGATTCTCGCCATCGACGTCGGCAACACCGCCACCACCACCGGCCTCTACCACCTTCGCGGCCCGCAGAAGAACCCGCGTCCCATCGCGGTCTGGAACGTCGCGACCTCCGTCCTCAACACCGCCGGGCCGTTTCGAAAGTTTTTACGCGCGCGCGTGGGCGCGGCGCGCATCAAGAAGGTGAGCGGCGTGATCGTCTCGAGCGTGGTCCCCCCCATCGATCGCAACCTCACGCGCGACGTCGTGGCGCTCACGGGCGCCGCGCCCGTGTTCGTCACCTACAAGACGCCGTCCCCCGTGCGCGTGCGCTACGCGCGGCCGTCCGAAGTGGGCGCCGACCGCGTGGTGAACGCCCGCGCCGCCTGGCAGCTTCATCACGGCGCGTCCATCGTCATCGATTTTGGCACGGCCACCACCTTCGACTGCGTGACGCGCCGCGCGGAGTATCTCGGCGGCGTGATCGCGCCCGGCCCCGCGATCTCCGCGGAAGCGCTCTACCGCCGCACCGCGAAGCTTCCCATGGTTTTCCTCGACGAACCCGCCGACATCCTCGGCAAGAACACGCTCGAATCGATTCGTGCGGGCCTGTATCACGGCTACCGCGGCCTCGTCATCGAAATCGTGCGTCGCCTCAAGCTCCGCCTCGGCGGGCGCGCCAAAGTTTTCGCGACCGGCGGTCAGGCCGCCTGGATTCTGCGCGGCGTGCCTGGGATCGACCGGCACGTTCCCCATCTCACGCTCGCGGGCCTCTACCACCTGTGGACAGATGGCCAGCCCCGGTAATACACTGTACGGGTTCATGAAAATCAAACGCCCGATCGTTCTGGTCCTGGCCGCGCTCGCCGTCATCACGTCCCTTCCGTTCGTCGCGCGCGCCGATGTATTTTCCGACAACTTCGCCGCCAACCTTAATCAGCATTCGCTCGACGCGCTCGCCGGCGACATCGGCGCCCTTGTGGGCGGCCCCAGCTTTCACCATGGCAAGGCCCTCGGTTTCCCGCTCGGCTTCGATGTGGGCGTTCATGCCGCCTTTTTGAGCGTGGACAATGAAGACAAGATCCTCCGCGACAACGGCGTCACCGCGCACAGCGGGTGGGTGCAGGCGGAATACGGGTTGCCCGGCCGCATCAACCTCATCGGCCGCGTGGGCCGGCTCTACGCCGCCGACCTCTACGGCGGCGGACTGCGCTGGGGTGTGTTCACGTCCGATGTTCCGGGCGTTCCGTCGATCTCCATTTCCGGTCTCTACGGCAAGGTGAAGCACGACGTGTTCTCCGCCGAGACCTACAGCGGCAACCTCGTGGCGTCGTTCGACATCCCCTTTATTCATCCCTATCTCGGCGTCGGCTATGACTCGACCAAGGTCAACCCTGACGGCAGCGCGGTCACCGGCAAGCAGGGCGCGCCGCGTTTCGAGGCGGGCGTCAATCTCAGCATCATTCCCTTCACCTATCTCTCTCTCGGCGGCGGGCTCGCGAACGGCCGCCGCATCGGACACGCCGGCGTCGGGGTCCGGTTCTAGCCATGGACGAAATTCTTTTTCAGGAATGGTCGGAAGCCCTTACCACGCTGCGCACCAAACGCTCGGAAGAATTCAAGCGGCGCCAGCAGGAGAAGGTCGACTTCTCTCCCGGCGACTTCTTCGACATCTCCGCCAAGAGCCTCGATGAGATCCTCGATCAGTGGATGGCCTTCGAGCTGCGCTCGGCGGAGGGCAAGGCGCTCAACGTCGACGCGGTCCGAAACGAACTGGACGGAATTTTCGATTTTGAAGTGGACGCCATCAGCCGCGACATGACCTCCGTGCGCAGCGGCGCGCGTTGGGACGACGGTGAGGTGGATGACGCGCTCGGCAAGTTCGACGCGACCACGCAGGAACTGAAGAAGAAATACGTTTTGAAAACGAGCTCCGTGAACGCCGCGGGTCAGAAGAAACGGGTGCTCGATGAGCCCCTTCAGCCCCAGCGCGTGATGCAGGGCGGCGGTTCGGGCGGCGGCAGCGGAATGACCGTCATCGCCATGTTTCTACTGGGGATCGTGCTGGGCGCCGGTCCGTCGGCGTACTTCTGGAACCAGGCCAAGGAGCAGGACAAGGCTCACCAGGAGGAACGCTCGAAGATGCTCGCCGAGCAGCGCGGGCTCGAGGACAGCATGACCATGTTGCATGAGCGATTCGACCAGCTCGCCACCGGAAAGCTTCCCGCCATCCCCGAACTCGACCATGAGATCGACAGGATTCGCCGCGGCATTGCCGAGAAGAAAAAAGTGGCCGAGTCTGATTACAGCAAGGAGCGCGAGCGCCTGACGAAGAAGACGCCCGCCGGCGACAAGCTGGACCAGGCCGTCGCCCGCATCGAGGAAACCCGCAACCTGCGCCTTTCGTCGCTCGAAGCGCAGGAAGCGCAGGCCGTGGAGCCGCTCGAAAAGCAGAAGAACATGCTTCAGGAGCTGCGCGTCCGTTGATTCTCCGCCGGACGGCCCTCGTCTCGGCTTTTCTCCTTTTGTCACCGGCCGTCCGTGCCGGCTCTCCCGAGCTTTCGCCCACCTCCGTGGCCACGCCACGTCCCCCGTCTGAGTTAAACGATCCGATCGCGCACCGTGAGATGCAGGTTCATTTTCTCATCGCGAGCGAATACTACAAGGACGGAAATTACCCGGCGGCCATCGCGGAGTGGAGGAAGGTGCTGAAAATCCAGCCGAACCATGCGCTGGCGAGGGAAAAAATTCAGCGGGCGGAAGAGAAGATGGCGGGGCACTGACGCGAGCGCGTCAGCGGCAGGGTCCGTCTTTGATGCGGCCGATTTCTTTTCCGGAAGGCGTGATCACGGCGGCACAGTCGCGCACCGCGGTGCCCATCGGGTGAAGGAGCGCCTTGTAAACCACAAGGTCGCCCTTGTAGAGGCCCTTCTCGATCGTGGTCTGAAGCAGGCGCACCCGCGCGAGCTCGCGCGGCTTTCCCCCTCCCGTTCCCACCGAGTAAAGACCCGATTCCACGTTGGCGCTTTCCGGCACTTCCTGAAAGAAAATCTTTCCGCTGTCGGCCGAGAAGAGCAGGGTCAGACATGACTTCGCGGAGGCGACCTTGCGACGCTTCAGCTTGCGCGTGTCGACCACCCAGATCTCCGCCTTGGTTTCGTCGTCGCTCGTGCGGAAGTAGGCGATCCGCCGCCCGTCGGAAGAGATGACCGCTTCGTGAATGTTGGACGATTCCGTGGCGGTGCGCGTCTTCTCACCTTCATGGAGAAGGATGCGGTCGGGAAAAGTGGAGATGCGCAGGCCATTGGCCGCGGCGGTCTGGGGTTGGGCCCAATCGGATTCGGGAACGTCGACGATCGGGTGAAGCTTCTCGTGATCGTAAAACGCCACCGCCGAAGCCAGCCAGGAGGACTGTCCTTCGACGTAAGCGCGGTCGAGTCCCGCGGTGATCGCGGCCCGCACCTTCTCGATGATGGGATCCATCTGCTTGACGACCTTTTTGTCGGAAAGGTCCGCCTCGACAATGGCGTCGTGGATGACCTTGTTGAGCTGGACCTTGTCGCCCTCAAGCTGGGCTTCCTGAAGCTTGTTGAGATAGTAAGGGACTTCGGAATAGGTCGCTGTCACCGGCGCGGGCGACGTGGGATTGACGACGGCGGGCGATGGAGACGAAGCGGACGCGACGGTGCGTGTCTCCTCGGCGCGCAGGCCCTGGGATGCGACGAGGAGCAGGGCGGCGAGCGTCACGCGGCTTTTCATTTTTTCGGGAAGAGGTGCTGTTGGACGGTGATGCCGACGGTGGCCGGCGAATCGGCGACGACCACGCCGTGGCTGCGGAGCGCGGCGATCTTGTCGGATGCCTTGCCGGCGCCGCCTTCCACGATGGCGCCCGCGTGACCCATGCGCTTGCCGGGCGGAGCGGTCTGGCCGGCAATGAAGGCGAAGAGCGGCTTGGTCATGTGGCTTTTGAAAAATTCGGCGGCTTCTTCTTCGGCGCGGCCGCCGATTTCCCCAAGCATGACCACGGCCTTGGTCTCCGGGTCCTTCTCGAAGAGCTCGAGCACGTCAACGAAATTGGTGCCGTTCACCGGGTCCCCGCCGATGCCGACGACGGTGGACTGCCCGATGCCCAGCTCGGAAAGCTGGAACGCGGCTTCATACGTGAGCGTGCCCGAGCGCGAGACGATGCCGATCGGGCCTTTCTTGTGGATATAGCCGGGCATGATGCCGACCTTGCAGGCGTCGACGGTGATCACGCCGGGACAGTTGGGGCCGATGAGGCGTGTTTTTTCGGTCGCGGACTTTCCCGCGTTGAACGCGGCCATCTTGCGCTTCACCTTCACCATGTCGAGAACGGGAATGCCCTCGGTGATGGCGATGATGAGCCGGATGCCCGCTTCCATCGCTTCGAGGATGGCGTCGCCGCAGAGCGAGGCCGGAACGAAAATCATGGACACGTCGGCGCCCTTGCCGTCGACGACTTCCTTCACCGTATCGAAGATCGGAACGCCTTCGAAATCGGTCCCGCCCTTGCCGGGCGTCACCCCGCCGACAATGTTGGTGCCGTATTCGCGGCAGAGCCGCGTGTGAAGCGATCCGGATGAGCCCGTGATGCCCTGACAGATGACCTTGGAGGATTTGTTGAGGAGGATGCTCATGATTTTTTCCCCACC
>JBBRXR010000097.1:0-6120 GCA_038238485.1 Elusimicrobiota bacterium
ATCGGGTCTTCGATCGTGACAATGTGCTCAGCGCGGTCGGTGTTGATCGCTTCAATCATGGCGGCGAGCGACGTCGACTTTCCGCTGCCTGTGACGCCGCAAACGAGAACGAGACCGCGCGAGAGCTGGCAGAACTTCGGCATGACTTTGGGAAGATGGAGTTCGTTGAAGTCGGGGATGCGCGTCGGAATCTGGCGGAGAACGACCGCGACCGAGCCGCGCTGGCGAAACGCATTGCCACGGAAGCGGCCCAGGCCCGGCACGGCGAAGGAGAAGTCCACGTCGTTCTTGACTTCGAAAATCTTGCGCTGACGCACCGAGATCATGTGATACAGCGCTTCCTTCGCGAGCTCGGGCGTGATCATCTTGTCGGAGACGGGCGTCAGGAAGCCGTCGATGCGGTAAATCGGGTGAGCGCCGGAGCGCAAATGAAGATCGGAGGCACGGCGTTCGACCATCCCCTTCAGTAATGTCTGAAGGAGTTCAGCGGCCCGGTCGCTCGTCGGCTTCTCGGGAAACTGGTTAA
This sequence comes from Elusimicrobiota bacterium, assembly GCA_038238485.1. Classification (GTDB taxonomy): domain Bacteria; phylum Elusimicrobiota; class Elusimicrobia; order F11; family F11; genus JBBRXR01. The sequence continues at coordinate 527 of JBBRXR010000097.1, forward strand.
GGCTGTCGTCTGCGCGGCCCAAATTCGAGGCGTCCATTCGTCTCAAAGTGTAGAGGTGGAACCCCCCCACTTTCAACGCCTATTTTCGAGCGAAATTACTTCAGTTTGCGGTTTCTGAGGCGGAGGTAGGCGGGGCGACGAAGATCGTCGTCCGCCATGGCCTTGGAGGCCATCGGCATGGCGAGAACGGGAAGCGCGGACGGCTTCTTTGCGGCCTGCGGCCGCTCCTTGCCGAATGATCGGGCCGGAAAACCCGTGGCAATCACGGTCACTTTCAGTTTGTCCTCCAGGGACTCGTCGAAAACCTGACCGTAAAAAACGTGAGATGTGGTCGCCGTCGCGGAACTGACGAAGTCCATCACTTCGCGGACTTCAAACATTGTGATGTTCTTGTTGCCGGTGATGTTCACGAGGACGCCCTTGGCGCCTTCAATCGAGACGTTTTCGAGCAGCGGCGACTGAACGGCCTGGCGCGCGGCGGAGATGGCTCGGTCCTGGCCGGAACCGGAGCCGATGCCCATGAGCGCCTCCCCGGCGCCGGACATGATCGTGCGCACGTCGGCAAAATCCACATTCACCAAGCCGTGCGTCGTGATCACGTCGGCGATGGCCTGCATGGCCTGACGGAGAACGTCGTCTGCCACGCGAAAAGCTTCGAGCGACGGCGTTTTTTCGTCGATGATTTCAAAGAGGCGGTCGTTGGGAATGACGAGGAGCGTGTCGACGTAGGGCCGGAGGTCTTCGATGCCGGCGCTCGCCTGGTTGGCGCGCACGAGACCTTCGAATGCAAAAGGCCGGGTGACCACCGCGATTACGAGCGGCGGATGCTCGAGCTGGCGCGCGATCTTCGCGACGACCGGCGCCGACCCTGTGCCGGTGCCGCCGCCCATGCCCGCGGTGATGAAGAGCATGTCCGCGCCCTGGCAGATCTCGCGGATTCGGTCTTCGGACTCGAGCGCGGCCTGTCCGCCAATCGAGGGGTTCCCTCCGACGCCGAGGCCTTTGGTGAGACGCTCGCCGATCTGGATGCGCACGGGAGCGAGACTGCGGCGCAGCGCCTGCGCGTCGGTATTGGCGGCGATGAATTCGACGTTGGCGACTTCCGCCTCAATCATGCGGTTCACGGCGTTGCCGCCGGCGCCCCCCAGGCCCACCACGCGAATGACCGCTGGCTGTTCCTTGAAGTCTTCGGTGAATTTGATGCGCGTCATGGCGTTAGAAAAGCTCCGTCAAAAAGCCTTTGATCTGAGTGAGCATGCTTCCCGTCGCGGCGCGACGGCCCTTGCTCGGCTTGGGCGAGTCGCCCATCGGACGGAACGTCAGGAGGCCCGCCGCGGTCGCGTAACTTGGATGCGAGATAATGTCGGGGAGCCCGACCACGTTTTGCGGCAGCCCCTGGCGAGCCGGAAGTTCAAGAATTTTCTCGGCGGCGCTGATCATGCCGGACATCATCGAACCGCCGCCCGTGATGATGGATCCGCCCGCGGTGACCTGCTCGGCCATCCCGGAATTCTCCAGTTCGGCGCGGACCATCGAGAAGATTTCTTCAACGCGTGGCGAAATGAAGTCGAAAAGCGTGCTGCGCTGGATAGTGCGCTGGGTGCGACCGTCGACGGCCGTGAAGGCGATTTCCTCGTCCGGATCGAACAGTTCGTCCTTGCCGCTGCCGGTCACGAGCATGTGCTTGCGCGCGTTGCGGACGGCCGCGCCGTAGCGCTCTTTGACCGCGCGCGCCTGGCCGAAAGACGTGCGAAGGCCGTGGGCGAGATCGTTGGTAATTGAGTCGGCGCCGAGCGGAAGCTCTTTGGTGAAGCGCACGCCGCCGTCGGTATAGATCGCGATGCCGGTGGTCGAGCCGCCGATGTCGACGAGAATGCAGCCGAGGTCTTTCTCCTCGTGCGTGACGACCGCCTCGCCGAGCGCGAGCAGGCTGTAGGCGGGTTCACGGATGCCGAAGCCGGCGTTGTTGATGGAGCGCCAGATGTTGTTCAGGTGGCTCGATCCGGCCGTGACGATATGGACTTCGACTTCGAGAAGCGAGCCCTCCATGCCGACGGGATTGGGAACGCCCTGCTGCCGGTCGAGCACAAAATCCTGAGGAATGACGTGGATGATCTCACGGTCGGTGGAAATGGGAACGGCCTTGGTGGACTCGATCACCTGGGCGACGTCTTCGGTGGTGATCTCCTTGTCCGTGCGCGCGATGTTGATGGCGCCATGGTGGTTGAAAGTCTGGATATGGGAGCCGCGGATGCCCACGATGAGATCGCGGACGGTTTCCTTGCAGGCCTCTTCGGCTGACTCGAGGGCGCGGCTGATGGCGAGGGCGGTTTCGTCGATGTTGATGACGACGCCGCCTTTCAGTCCGCGGCAGTTCTGTTTGGCGGCGGCGATGACTTCAACGTGCTCACCGTCCGCCGCGCGGCGTCCGATCAGGCAGACGATCTGTCCGCTTCCGATGTCGATGCCGGCGATAATCTCAGGTTTTGACAATTTTGCCCCCCTCACGCGATTTCCAGGCGCTGTCCATCACGATACGATCCTCGGTGACGAACCTCAGGCGCGCCGGTGCTTTTGCGGGCGAAAATGACGTCATGACTCGAAGAATCTTTTTGGCTTTCTCGACGGCACCCGCCGTTTCGAGGGTCCCCCAATCGACCACAACTCCGTCGGAGAGCTCGATTTGGAACGACCGCATTCTATCACACTCCAATTTTTTCACGACGCTGAAGAACGCGGGCAATTTTCGCTCCCACAATCCGAGGCAGGCGACCGCGTTGGCGCGCTCCTTTGCGGGGGCATCGATGACCGGAAGGCCGGGCGCCGCCGCACGTCCGCGCGGAATCGGAAACGCCACGCCGAAAGCGTCAATGCCGGTGGGCACGCCCGCCGCCAGCATGGCCACGGGGGCGCGGTATCGGCCGCGAACGACGACGGTGCGGTCGAGCCCCCGGCCGATCGAGACGTCCTGGAGCTCGATGAAACGGCGGACGGCCTCTCCCTCCAGTTTGTTCGCGTTGAAGGAGAAAAGACCGACGCCTTCCCGGATCGGGATCGACGCGGGCAGGCGCTGCGGGATATCACCCTCATAGCGAATGCCCTGCACGCGAAGGAACTCGGCGTCCTGCCAGCCATGCCAGGCCATGCCGCCTCCCCAGACGAGCGCGGCCGCGACAATGGCGAGCCGTGATGCGATCCAGGTGAACTCGCCGACGGACTTGAGGCGCGAAGCGGCGTAACGACGGCGGAATTTCACCCGGTTGACGCGCCGGCGGTCGGACGAAGCGGAGCGTTTCGCCCGCCGGCGGTCGGGGATGGCTCCTCGCTTGAAGCCGAGGAACGACTTACGCGGCGCCAAAGCGTGTTCCCCCAGACCGACGGCTGTTGAGCGAATGTTCGATGATCTTCAAAACGAGTTCTTCAAAAGGGATTCCGGCGGCGCGCGCGGCGTCCGGAAGAAGCGACGTCGACGTCATGCCCGGAATCGTGTTGGCCTCCAGCACCCACATGCGGCCGCGCCGGTCCATGAGAACGTCCACGCGGCCGTAGGCGGAACAACCGAGCGCGCGATAGGCGGCCATCGAAACGCTCTTGGCTTGGCGCGCCGCGGCAGCGGAAATGGGCGCCGGAACGAGATGGCGCGAACCGCCCTTGGCGTATTTGGAGTGGTAATCGTAAAAGGCGTGCTCGGGCACGATCTCGATGACGGGAAGCGCCTTTGAGCCGAGAATGCCGACGGTCAGCTCCTTGCCGGCGATGAATTTTTCGACGAGCGCGCAGGAAGAGAGTTGGAAGCTCGCGGCGAGCGCCTTCGAGAGGGCGCGCGGCGTGTCGGCCCGGTTGGCGCCAATTGCCGATCCCTGGTCGTACGGTTTGACGAACACGGGTCCGGAGCGAAGAAGTTTGTCGGCGCGGGCGCGGCCCGTCTCGGGGCTGGACTTTTCGACGAGCGCCCACGGCGGCGTCGGCACGCGCGCCGCTTCAAACAGGCGCTTCGAGGCGGCCTTGTCCATCGCCAGCGCGCTCGCGGTGGGTCCGGAACCGGTGTAAGGAATTTTCAGGACCTCGAGTCCGGCCTGCACGCGCCCATCTTCGCCAAAGGCCCCGTGAAGGGCGACGAAGGCGAGGTCCACGCGGATCTTCGACAGGCGGGTAAAAATATCTCTCTTCACATCGACGCCGGAGACGACAACGCCGAGTTTGCGCAGCGCGGCCTCAACGGCGGCGCCGGTGCGCAGCGAAACGGCTCGCTCGCGCGACCAGCCGCCCTTGAGAACGGCAACGCGCTTACCTTTCAATTGCCTGAGCGTGGACCGGGCGGCGGCAGAAAGGACTGGCGCCATCAGGCGTGCGTCCCGTTTCGACGATGGCGGATCATGGACGGGACCATCAGCCCATGGTCCCGTTCGCAGGCGCGCCGACGATCATGACTTCCGGCACGAGCTCGATCTGGAATTTTTCCCTCACCGTGGTTTGCGCGAGTTGGATGAGCTCGATCGTCTCGCGCGCCGTTCCGCCACCCGTGTTTTCGATAAAGTTCGCATGCTTGGGCGAGAAACGCATCTTGCCGACGCTCTTGCCCTTGAGGCCCGCCGCCTCAATCAGGCGCGCGGCGTGGTCGCCCGGCGGATTGCGGAAAACGGATCCCGCGTTCTTGGTGCCGAGGGGCTGGGTGCGCGCGCGCATGTCGAGCTCTTCTTTGAGGCGCGTCCGGGCCTGCGCATCCCCGGTCTTGAGGGTGAGCTCGGCGGCGATGATGCGCCGGCCCAGGAGACTCGTATGGCGATAGGAAATGTCGATCTTGGATCGGGGCACCGTTACCACGCTTCCATCCGGATCGAGGACGTCCGCGGAAACGAGGACGTCCCCAATCACGCCCCGCGGCGTGCCCGCGTTGGTCATGAGCGCGCCGCCGACCGTTCCCGGCACGCCGGCCAGCGCTTCCACGCCCGCCAGACCGTTCTCGACGCACGTCTTCGCGAGGCGCGGGAGATGCACGCCGGCGCCGACGCGGACCGTGGTGCCGTCGATGGCAATTTTCTCGAAGTCCCCACGCAGGCGCGCGACGACGCCGCGAAGGCCTTCGTCGGGAAGAAGGAGGTTGGAGCCCCAGCCGAGAAAAAAGAGCGGCACATCGCGCTCGCGGCACCAGGTGTGCAGGGTTTTGAGCTCGGAAAGGGTTTTGATTTCGATGAACGCTTCAGCCGGACCGCCGATGGCCCAGGTCGTGTGGCGGCTGAGCGGCTCGTCCGCTTTCACGCGACCCGCCAGCGCAGGGATCTCGTTCTCGAGGCGGCGCGGGAGGCTGCTCGCTTCCTTCACCACCTGCTCGCCGGCCTTGAACACGTCGCCTGCGCCCAGCGTGAGCAGGACGTCGCCGGGCTTGAGCTGCGCGCGCAGGGCCGCGATGCCGTCGGCCCATTCCCATCGCACGAGTTTCTTTTTATCGATGCGACGCGCAATCAAGTCAGAACTCACGCCGCGGATCGGTTTTTCACCCGCGGCATAGATCGGCATGAGCAGCACGCGGTCGGCCGCCTTGAGCATTGCGCCGAACTTATCGGCCAGGAGTTTCGTGCGCGTGTACCGATGCG
>JBBRXR010000098.1:0-6107 GCA_038238485.1 Elusimicrobiota bacterium
AGGGCTATCTCGTTTTGGACGGCGGCGCGCTCAAGGCCGTCGTGGGAAGCCGCAAAAGCCTCCTCCCTTCGGGCGTCCGCCGTGTTCAGGGCACCTTCGCCGTGGGCGACACGGTCGGCGTGCGCGACCAGGACGGTACCGAGGTGGCGCGCGGCCTCGTCAATTTTTCATCGCAGGACATGAAGACCATCCGCGGGCATCATTCGAGCGAAGTGGGCCAGCTCCTTGGCCGTGCCGCCGCCGGCGAAGTCATTCACCGCGACAACCTCGTCATTCTCTAACAGGACCTCCCCATGGAAATCGGCATCGTCGGACTCCCCAACGTCGGAAAATCATCGCTCTTCAACGCGCTCACGTCGGCGGGCGTCGCGGCCTCCAACTTCCCGTTCACGACCATCGAGCCGAACGTGGGCGTCGTGGCGGTGCAGGACGAAAGGCTCGACAAGCTCCAGGAGATGTTTTCCGCGCCCAAGAAGGTCTCGGCCGTCATCCGGTTCGTGGACATCGCCGGCCTGGTTCCCGGCGCCAGTAAGGGCGAGGGTCTGGGAAATAAATTTCTGTCCCACATCCGGTCCGTCGACGCGATCGCGCAGGTCGTGCGCTGCTTCGATGACAAAGATGTCATCACCGTCATGGGGGACGTTGATCCGCGTCGCGACGCGGATGCCATTTCGACCGAGCTCCTGTTGGCCGACCTCGAGCAGGCTGAGAAACTCAAGGATAAATATGAGGGCCCGGCGCGCGCGGGCAACGAAGATGGAAAGAAAATGCTCGAGCTTCTGGGCGGCATTCACAAGCAGCTCGCCCAGGGCGTTCCCGTGCGGAAGATGGGACATCCCGAAGCGGCGATCCGCGATTTCAATTTTCTCTCTGCCAAGCCGGTACTCTACGTCGCCAACGTGAACGATAAGACGGTACCCGCCACCGTCGAGCTCGTTCGACAGTTCGCCAAGGAACAGGGCGCTGAGATGGTGGAACTCAATGCCAAGCTCGAGGCGGACGTCATGGAGATGCCGGAGGCCGAGCGCCCGGGTTTCCGCGAAGCGCTGGGCGTCACGGAGTCGGGGCTGGACACGTTGGCCAAAGGTGGGCAGAAGCTACTCAAGCTGATTACGTTCTTCGCGGCGGGACCGAAGGAAGCGCACGCGTGGCACACGCCACAGGGAAGTCCGATCACGACCGCCGCGGGAAAGATTCATTCGGATCTGGAGCGCGGCTTCATCCGGGCGGAGGTCTACGCGGCGAAAGAACTATTTGATACGGGTTCGGAAGCGGCGCTGCGAGCCAAGGGCCGCATTCGAATGGAAGGAAAAGACTACGTCACCCAGGATGGCGACGTGGTCCACATTCACTTCAAGGTCTAGAAGGGAAGCAGCAGGAAACTGACGACGGCGGCGGCGAAGAGCACGGCGACCGAAATGGTGACGCTCGCGCCGAAGAGTTTGGCGGCGCCGGCCAAGGCCACGCCGGTAACGACGGACAACATCAGGAATTTTCGCTGCAGCTCAGAGGATTTTGAGGCCAGGAAGTGGTTCATCCGGGACCGTTCCATCAGGGACAGGCTTTCAATCTTGGCTCCGCAGACGTAGTAAGTGGCTTCGATGTGAAAGTGGGCAATCTTCGCGGTGACCGAGAGTGAGGTGGTCGCGAGGACCATGGTAAAGATGTACTCGGCGCCGCGGGCGAGGTGGTCTTCGGTAACGAAACCGAACCCGTGCTTGGTGATGTTGCGGAGGCGGGAGTCGGTTGAAATGACCTTTCTGGTCTTCACGTCCTCAATTTTGATCTTCCCGGTCCAGCTGAGCCGCTGTTCTTTACGTCTTTCCTCCACGTTCACCCCTTTTGGACGTATTATTGTTTTCGAGCCTCAAAAATTTACAACATCTTCAGGCAAGCTTAAGATGCCTGCCGTAATAAAGGTAGTGGAGGATCTTCTTTGCAGCAACCGCCCGGCAACACTCCCGAATTGAAGGAAAGCGGCCCCGGCCTGCTTTTCCGCGAACGCGTCGACTCCCTGACCCGTGGGGGAGCCAAGACGGCCCTTCAACACCTCCGCCAGGTTCTACGCCACTCCCAGCGCAAGGGCGACCGCGACCAGATCGCGTGGTCGCTTTTGAACATCGCCATGGTTCTTCGCGGCCAGCGACAATATCCCGCCGTCATCAAAATCCTCGAAGAGGCCCGCGGCATCTTCACGTCCACCGGCAACGATTTTGGCCTCGCCTCGGTTTACGAGGAACTCTCCTTCGCCAACCGCGAGCTGGATCGCAACGCGCTCGCGCTGGAATACGCCCACAAGGCCGTCGGCATGTTCCAGACGCTCGGCCGCAACCTCGAGCTCGCTTGGGCCTACGACAACCTGGCCGTCATTTACTTCAACCGATTCCAGCGTCACGAGAGCCTGACGTTTGCCAAGCGCGCCCGCGCGATCTTCCTCGAATTCAATTCGCAGAACGGCCTCGCGTGGAATGCCTGCAACCTCGCCAATCTCTATCTCGAGATGGGGTTCTTCTCGCGGGCCAGCCGTTTCTATTCCGAGGCGCTCGAACTTTTCACCCAGCTCAACAGCAAGCAGGGGCGCGCCTGGAGCCTGCTTGGCCTGGCGACGGTGAGCCGCGCGCAGTGCCAATTCGATGCCGCCGAAGACCTGCTGCTCAAATCCCGTGCCCTTTTCGAAGAGCTCGAGCTCAAGGACCGCGCAGGCTGGTGCCTGCTCAACCTCGCGGCCATCAAGCGCATCACGGGCGCCGAAGAGGAAGCGGTGGCGCTCAACAAGCGCGCGATCCAGTATTTCGGCCCCTTGCGCAATCATGACGGCGTCGCCTGGGGCTTCTTCCAGATCGGGCAAATTTTCCGCGATCGCGGCCAGCTCGTGAAGGCCTGGCAGACATTGCGTGAGGCCCTCAATCTGCACACCGATATTTCCAACCGCGCCGGCATGGGCTGGGCGGAAAACGAGATGGGCAAGACCTATCTGGAGCTCGCCGATCAGGCGCACGCGCGCGAATGCTTCGTGAAGGCGAAGGTGACCGCCGACCAACTCGACGCCGCTGCGCTCAAGGCCGAAGTCGACAAAAACCTGGCCAACCTTTATCTGGACGAAGGCATGATTCAGAAGGCCGCCGACCTTCTCGACAACGCCGAAGCGCTCGCGCAGAAGATCAAGTCGCGCGAGATCGAGGCGGAAGTGAAACTGTCCCGCTGCCGCTACTGGATGATCCTCGGCGACAAGGTAAAAGCCCGCGAGGCCGTGAACGCCGCCGGCTCTGTCATCGAGGCCTATGATCTGCGCCGCCTCAAACCGTCCATTGGTCTCGCCCTGGGCGAGGTGCTCGTGGTGGAAGGGAAGTCCGCCGAAGGGCTCGAGGTGTGGCAGGACACCGCGGCCATCGCCAAGAAAATGCGCCAGCGCCGCCCGCGCGCCGAAGCGCTGCTCGGCATCGTGGAGGTCCAGCGCGCGTCGAAGACGCCAGCCCAGCTCTCGCTTGCGCTTTTCCACATCGAAAAAGACGTCCGCGCGGTCAGCTCACGCAAGCTCAAGGCCAAATTTCTCCTCGTGAAGGGGCTCATCGCCTATCAGACCAGCGGATTTTTCGATCCGCGCTTCATTTCCCAGTCCCTTCAGATCCTCGAAGCGGCGGGCCTGCTTGTTCTCCAGCGCCTCGTTCTGGAAACGGCCGCCGGCACAGCGAGGAAAGCAGGCCGCGAACGCGACCTCCAGGACTTCGAGCGCGAGATCCGCGCTTTGCTGGAGAGAGCCCCCGCCGACCTGCATCTCGTGCGTCCCGCCGCCGATCAGTTTGATTTGTTGCCCGTTTCTTTGATCTGCTAGGGCTGTGACCAATCCCCCGAAGCGTTCCGTGTCGCCGTTCGGCACCGCCCCTGACGAAGCCATCGACGTCTATTCTCCGTTTGAGGACGCCATCGCCGCGGCATTCGGCCCACCCCCGGAAGAAAAGGTGCGCAAGTTTTCCTCCGCCGCGCACATTCCGGCCGTTCCCGCGCGTATCCGTCGCGCCGCTCAGGCGCCCGCCAACGACCTTCCCTGGCTCGACGAGTTCTGCGCCTATCTCGTGCGCATGCGCCCCGAGTTCGAAGAGAAGAAGGCCGCGCCCGCCCTGTGGGACGCCATGGAGCACCTCTTCGACCGCAAGACCGAGCTCTTCCTCGTCGACCATCTCGACAAGGCCCATTGCGAGAAGATGGGCCTGCCAGACGACCACCGCGACATGGTGCTCTTCGCCCGCGAGCGCGACACGCTGACCGCCCGCTTTTTCGCCGCTTGGACCGACCGCGAGCCCGGCGCGTTCGGCGAATTCATCCATGGCTGGACCGATTCGGAGAACCCCGACCGAATTCTTCACTTTCTCGACTTCTGCGCGGGCGCCAAGAATCCCACCTTCGAGCATTACCTTCTTTTCACACATCCGGTCCTCGAGCGCTGGGTGAGCAACAAGACGCAGCTCCGCGCCCTGCTCACGCGCGTTCGGCCGGTGCTGACCAAAATGAAATCGCCTACCTGGGAACAGGACCTTCGCCGTTCGCTCGGTCTCGCCGCCAACTAAGACTGCGCTCATTCAAATACATCGCGGTCGGGCTTCTGATCATCGTCCTCGACGTTGCCGGCGTCGTTGGATTCCGCGTCCTTCGGCCGACGCCGCCGCCCTTTGAAGTGAACCCCGCCAAGTCCGTCGGCCCCGCCGACGCGTCGGTGTTCATCGTTGAGTTCAGTGATTACGCCTGCCCGTATTGCGCCAGCCTGAACGTTGTGCTCAACGACCTGCAAAAGGCTTATCCGACCCAGCTCCGCCGCATCCATAAACATTTTCCGTTGGTCAGCCATCCGCATGCCCTCAAGGCCGCGGCTGCGTCCGAATGCGCCGCCGACCAGGGGCAGTTCTGGTTGATGAGCGACAAGATCTTCGCGACTCAGTCGGAATGGGACGTCGACGGTGTCGAGCCGTCAGGCAAGTTCGTGGACATGGCCGAGGGCCTCGGCCTCGATCGGGGGCGTTTCCAGCAGTGTCTCGCTTCGGGTACCAAAGAGCCCATCGCGATGGCCGACAAGCGGGACGGAAAACGGCTACTCGTAGAAGGCACGCCTGTGCTTCTTCTCAACGGCACGCGCGTGCTGACCGAACGAAAGCTCAATGACCTCCGGGCGGTTGTACAGGAAGCGCTCGACGAGGGGAAGAAGTGATCAGCGAACGGAAGGACAAAATTAAACGGGTAGCGCTCACCGCGGCGCGAATCGTGATCGGTGTGATTTTCGTTTATTCCGGCTGGTCGAAGCTCTCCCGCCCCAGCGCGTATTTTCAGTTGGCCATCAATCTTTACGAAATCGTGCCCACGGCGCTCACGCCGATGCTGGCGAAGACGCTGCCGTGGTTCGAACTCGTGTTCGGATCTTTCTTGTTGACCGGTTACTGGACGAAGCGGGCGGCAGCGGTTCTTTCGGTTTTGACGGGATGTTTCCAGTTTCTATTCGTGCAAGCCATGATCCGAAACCTTCCGATCGTCCACTGCGGTTGCTTTGGGGAGAGAATTTCTCTGACGCTGCTCCAGTCGTTCACGCTGGATACGGTGATGCTGCTGACGCTTTTGCAGATTGAAGCGGCGGGCCTGCTGCCGCCGTCGCTCGATGCCTGGCTTCTGACGTCCGGGCCCCTCCCGGCCGCCGCCGACCCTATTTAGAAGTCGCGCTTCTTTTCTTCGTCGCGGCGCCCGCCGCGGCTTTCTCCTTCGCCTGTCGTTCGCGCCGCGCCTTCTCCTGCTGAGCGCGTGTTTTGGCCGAGATGATCGACCGCGATAGCTGGTCGCGCACGTCGTCGTCGGGTTCCGTGTTCCAGGCGTCCTTGAGCGCGCTCAATTCTTTCGAGCCGCCCCGCTGATCGAAATAAAGCGCCGCCGTCAGGCGGATGTCGGAGTCGCTCGATTTGAGCTGATTGAGCACGTCCCCGGTTTTCCCCTGCGCGATTTCAAGCCCGCGCTCCGCGCGATCGCGTACATAGGAGTTTTCGTCCGCCGTCATTTCCTTGAGCGCTTCGGTGAAATCGTTCTTCTTCGACTGCATCGAGGCCATGGCGAGCGCCGCGGCGCCGCGCAGC
>JBBRXR010000099.1:0-6062 GCA_038238485.1 Elusimicrobiota bacterium
ACGGTCCGCACGCGTTTTCCCGCCACCTTCACCACGCGCTTATGAATGTCGTCGACGGTGGTCTTCTCGTGCCCGCGCGCCACGAGGCTGCCCGGCGTATCGCAATAGTTGCAGCGCAGCGGGCAGCCCGCGAGTCGCAGGAACACCTGGCGCTCACCCGCGTACGGGCCCTCGCCCTGCACGCTTTCAAAAATTTCGCTGACGAATCCTTCCTTCACCGGCCGGCCTCGAGAAATCCTTTGTCGCGCAGGACGCACGAGTCGCAGACGCCGCACGGCTTTTTTCCGCCGGCATAGCATGACCACGTTTTTTCGAGCGGCGCGCCAAGTTTTCGCCCGAGGCGCACGATCTGCGCTTTCGTGAGATGCACGAGGGGCGCCAGCACGGCGAGCTTGCCGCCTTCATCTCCGGTCTTGCTCCCGAGGCGCGCGGCTTTTTCGAACGCGCGAAGGTAAGGGCGGCGGCAGTCCGGATAACCGGAATAATCGACGGCGTTGGCGCCGATGACCAACGCCTCCGCGCCAATCTGATCGGCCAGCGACAAAGCGAACGAAAGGAAAATGGTGTTGCGGCCCGGCACGTAGGTCGAGGGAATTCCGGGGCCGATCTTATGGGAGGAGCGCGTGGGCAGCGGCTTCTTCCGGCTGGTCAAGGACGATCCGCTCCACGGCAACGCGAAGCGGACCACGTGCAGCGGCACCTGTGACTGGCGCGCGACGGCGCGCGCGGAACTCAACTCGCGGCTGTGGCGCTGGCCATACTGGAACGTGAGCGCCTGGCAGGAAAATCCCTTCTGGAGCGCCCACCACAAAGAAACCGTGGAATCGAGCCCTCCGGACAATAGAACAACGGCCTTTCGCTTTCGGGAAGGATGGGTCGGCATCGACGGTGAGATTACAGGTTTTCGAGGGCGAGACGGCGGGCCGCGGAAAGGCCTTTCCCGAGGAAGCGTCCGCCGAGGCGGGCAAACTGCAATGGGGTGTCGGTCACGAAATACTGCGCGGAACCGGCGCGGGTGGAATCGTTGAGGGCGTTCTGCCGGCGAAGTCCGTCGGCCACGTCCTTCGCGGTCTCTTCGGCGGAATCGATGAGCCGCACGGACCTGCCGGCAACGCGGGCGATGGTTTCCTTCAAAAGCGGGTAATGCGTGCAACCGAGGACGAGCGCATCTATTTTTCTCGCCAGCACCGGCGCCAGGTACTCACGTGCCACCTGGCGCGTCACCGGACGGTCCGTCCAGCCTTCCTCGACCAGCGGAACGAACAGCGGACAGGCGGCTTCCCATACTTGGGCGCGCGGCGCGTGCCGCTGGATGGCCGCCTTGTAAGCGTGGCTTCCCACCGTGGCCGGCGTACCGATGACGCCGATGCGCATGGTCTTCGATCCCGCCACCGCGGCGCGGGCTCCGGGCTCGATCACGCCGTAAACCGGAATCGGCAATGAACGGAGCGCCTTGAGGGCCACGGCCGAAACGGTGTTGCAGGCCACCACGATGGCCTTCACGCGACGCTGCATCAGGAAGAAAGAGATCTGCAGCGCGTAGCGCCGAATGGTGTTGGGCGACTTCGTGCCGTAGGGAACGCGCGCGGTGTCGCCGACGTAAATGATGTTCTCGTGCGGGAGGCGCTTCTGGAGTTCCTTCACGACGGTCAGGCCGCCGAGGCCGGAATCAAATACGCCGATGGGCAGGCGATGGGAAGACGCCTTCATCGCTCGATCCGGCCGTTGTTTCGGCCGGGCTGCGAAGCGTAAGCGCTCTGTTCCTGACGGTGCTGCTTATCGTAGGTGAGAATTCCCTCGATGATTCCCTTCACGAGCTGGCTCTGGTAGCGGGACGAACGAAGGCGGATTTCGGAGACGGGATTGGAAAGGTATTCGAGCTCGAGAAGAACGGACGGCATCTGCGCGCCGCGCAAAACGAAGAAGTCGGCTTCCTTCACGGCCGTTCTGTCGACGTTCGATTTGTCGCGGAGCTTCTTGCAGATGATCCCCGCGAACTTCGAGGACTCGTTCATGAAATTGTAGACGGCCATCGACGCGAGGAGCTGCCCGAGCTTGCCGCGATCGGCGCCCTTGGACACCTCGAGGCTGACGACGGAGTTTTCCACGCGGGCCACCGCGGCGGCGGCCTTGTCGGTGGCGTCGGCCGCGAGGTAATAGCTCTCGAAACCGTTCCCCTTGGACGAGAGGGCCGAATTACAGTGAATGGAGACGAAGAGGTCGGCGTTGGCGCCATTCGCCATCGTCGTCCGCTGTCCAAGCGCGATAAACTCATCCTTGTCGCGCGTCATGATGACGCGGACATCTTTCAGCTTTCGAAGCTGGCGCGCGATCTCACGCGCGACGGCGAGATTGATGTCCTTCTCCAGCGTTCCGCGAACACCGATGGCGCCGCTGTCGAGCCCGCCGTGGCCGGCGTCGATGACGTACGTGCGAACATTCGACGCGCGGACAACAAGCGGCGCGGTCTTGAGCGTGCGCGCCTTCACCACGGTTGGCTCCGCCGGGCCGATCTTCGGCTCCACGACCGCGCCGGCCACGCCGATGACCGGGGTGTGCTCGGGGATGGAAAGCTTGTGCGATTTCGCCGGCTTCGGCGGAATCGCAACGATCTTCGGGGCCGGCGCGGGCGCTTCCGTGATGCCGGGCTTGTCGGTGTCGTCGGGCTGGGCGGAGACCACCGCCAGATCGCGGGCGCGGGCGTTCGGCGTCACTTCGATCACCAGGTGGCGCTTGCCGTCTTCAAAATACACGTCAGAGGTAACTGCGTCGTCGCCGAGGTTCAAAATGAGATCGGCCGAGTGATGCCGCTGCGTGACGCGGACCTCATGAATGACCGTGTCGCCCTCGAGGACCTGTGAGCCGTTGCTGATGGCGCGGCCGAAGCGCAGCCAGATGCGTTTGTCGCTCTTCTCGATCAACTGCGGCTGCGACTGCGGGTTCACGTCGAAAGCAAGCCGGTAAATGCCGTCGGTGCGCTCCACCTGCGGAATGCGGAGATTCACTTCCGGGTCCTGCACGAGACGAAGGTGATCGGCGTTCCAGGAGACACGCGTGGCGCTGAAGGCCTCAAAGCGCTCGGAGGTGACGAAGGAAATCGGGACGTAAAGCTCATCGTTCTCAAAGCGCATGGCGACGGTTTCGCGCAGGCGGTGGTCATCGAGACTGACGGCCTTGGATTCCCAGTCGAAGCAGAGTTCGCCGTTGGCGTTGTTGAGGCACACCTGGCCGGCCGCCGGCTGCCAGCGGATCTGCGCTTCGGACAGGCGCGCGAGATGCTCGAGTTTCAGGTAGACGTTGCGACCGATCTTGTGGACGGTGAGATCGCGGAGCTCGCCCGCATGAACCCACTGCGCGGGCGCTTCGATGGGAACGAGGACCGGAGACGCGTGCGCGGGAGGCGTGCAGAGAGCCAAGACCAGCAGGACGCGGGCAACGACGGAGGCCGCGCGGAAGACGCGCGGAGAAGGCGTGGCGGAGGTCACGTTTTCAGTGCGAATCGAGTTCGGAGTTCCAGTAAACATTGTCGATAAACCGTTGCCACGAAGCCTTGATCTTGAATCCAGGACGGTAGCAGATCGCCGCCGTTCCAGTCCAATGCGGTTTGCTCGGCTTTACCAGAAGCTCCATGCCCGCTTCATGCGGGAGGCGATTTCCCTTTTTCAAATTGCAGGGAATGCACGTGGTCACCACGTTGGACCAGTCGGTTTTTCCGCCGCGGCTCCGCGGGATGACGTGCTCAAGGTTCAGTTCGCTCGTGTTGAAATTCTTGCCGCAGTAACCGCAGCGGTAGCTGTAGTGCTCATAGATATTTCGCCGGGTGAACTTCACTTCCGCGCGCGGCAGGCCGTCGAAATAGCGCAGGGTGATGACGTCGGGAATCGCGATCTTGAAGGTGGGGGTTCGGATGTAACCGGAAGGCGAGGTAGCGATGATCGAGGAAAACTCGCGCCAGTCGTCGAACGTGTATGTCCTGTATTCCTCGTCGACAACGCGAGCATGGTCCAGATAGAGAAGGCTGAGCGCGCGGCGCCAGCTGATAATCTGGACGGCGAAGAAACTGCGGTTCAGGACGAGAACGTCACTCATAAATCGGTCGACTCCGCCGTTCGTCCGCCGGCGAGGCCTCGGAAAAATTTAGCTTTCGATGGTGTCGTGGGTGATCGGTTCGACTTTCAGGCCCTGCGACGTCAGCCAGGAAACGGCCTTTTTCAGCACCGACTCCTCACCTTCGAGCTCCAGCACGATCTCTCCGTTGTGCTCATCAATCTTCGCGCGGCGGAGATTGAAGATGACGTCGAACTGCTTCGACATCCTGTAAATCACCGGTTCTTTAATCTGGGTTCGCGGAAAGATGAGGCTGAGAGCCTGTTTCATAAGGTAAGTGTGCAGGGAAAATGAGTTGATTTCAAGAGTCGATTAGTTCGTGCCGCCAGCTATGGCAGGAATGATAGACACTTCGGCGCCCTCGGCCACCACGGTCGCCGAGCCCTGTTTGAAGCGAATATCCTCGCCGTTGACGAAGATGTTCACGAAGCGGCGGATCTGTCCGGACTCGTCACAGATGCGTTCTTTGAGACCCGGGTACTGTTTCTCGAGGCTGGCGAGCAGGTCCTGAATGGTCTGGCCGGTGACTTCCACGACCGCCTGATCGTTGGTCAGTTTACGGAGTGGAGCCGGAATTCTCACTTTCGCGGGCATGATGCCTCCTTGCCTAAATTGTCGCCTGGGCCGGAACGTCGTTTTGCAGCTGTTCGTAAAGCGTACGGAAGTCCTGCAAGCGCGCCGGAATGACGTGGGGCCGACTCACCCTTCCCTGGACTGCATCCAGCGTCTTCAAACCGTTGCCGGTCACGTAAACCACCGTGACGTCGTCGGGTGCGATTTTGCCATTTTGAACCAGTCGTTTCAAGGAAGCCACCGTGACGCCGCCGGCGGTTTCCGTGAACACGCCCTCGGTGGACGCGAGAAGCTTGATGCCTTCCACGATTTCCTCGTCGCTGACGCTCACGCCCTGGCCGCCAGTTTTCATGACGAGCTGGGCGGCGTAAACGCCGTCGGCCGGGTTGCCGATCGCCAGCGACTTGGCGATGGTCTTCGGACGAACGGGGCGGATAAGATCGGTGTGCTCATTGATGGCCGTGGCGATGGGGCCGCAACCGGCGGCCTGCGCACAATTAAGCTTGGTTGGGTGCTTATCGATGAGACCAAGGTCCTGAAATTCCTGAAGACCTTTGTGAATCTTGGTGAGAAGCGACCCGGATGCTGCGGGAACAATCACCTGGTCAGGTGCTTTCCACCCCAGCTGCTCGGCGACTTCGAATCCGAGCGTCTTGGAGCCTTCCGCGTAATAGGGGCGGATATTGACGTTCACAAACGCCCACTTGAAGGCGTCGGCGACTTCGGCACAAAGGCGATTCACTTCGTCGTAGGTGCCCTCGATCGCGATGATATGAGGATTGTAGACGCCCGCGCCAATGACTTTCCCCTCTTCGAGATCCGCCGGGATAAAAACGAAGCGCTTGAGATTGGCGACAGCGCCGTAGGCGGATACCGCACCGGCGAGGTTACCGGTCGACGCGCAGGCCACCGTTGAGAATCCGAGTTCGCGCGCGCGCGTGAGAGCCACACTAACCACGCGGTCCTTGAAGGAAAACGTGGGGTTGGTGGAATCATTTTTAATGTAGAGGTTATTGAGGCCGAGGAGTTTGCCGAGGTTCTTCGCGCGCAAAAGCGGGGTGTACCCTTCTTCGAGCGTGATGACATCGTGGGATTCGACTGGCAGGAGGTCCCAGTAGCGCCACAGTGAAACAGGACCCTTTTCGATGGACTTCCGGGAGACCGAAGATTTGATCAGGTCGTAGTTGTAATCAACTTCGAGCGGGCCGAAGCAAAACTCGCACACATGGAGCGCTTTGGCCTCATAGAGTTGGCCGCACTCCTTGCACTTGAGTCCCTTGATCTTCTTCACCGCCATCTTCTTTCTCCGGATATAAAAAACCCCAGAGGCCATTGCCCGGCTTCCGGGGTCAACTGGTCCTCTTATCGGTTCCCGCCCATCG
>JBBRXR010000100.1:0-6045 GCA_038238485.1 Elusimicrobiota bacterium
AACGACGGCACCGGCGATGGTGACCGTGCCGCCACCAAACGCGGTGGCGTGATTGACGTTGATCGTTCCGTTGGTGAGGGTGATCGTGTTCGAGCTTCCGCCCATGGAGCCAATGACGTTCCATTTGGCGCCGGCGCCATTGAACGTCACGTTGCCGGGCGTCTTGCCGGCGAAGTCCACGTCCTGCGCGGTCGCCGAGGTGGTGATGAAGGAAATCGCCGACGTCGTTCCGTTACCCAGCGTGTACGTCCATCCCGCGGCGGGAAAGACGAGGGCCTTGCTTCCGGCCCCGGCCGTGGCATCGCCAATGGAAAGCGTCACGGCGGCCGCGTGCGTCACGATCTTCGTGTAATTGGTCAGGTTAAATGAACGGCACGCGGCGGCGACGTTGATGGTGAGGTTGCCCGACGTCGCGGTGGCCACGACGTCATCGGCGGCCGTGGGCACAGCGCCTTCCACCCAGGTTCCGAGCGCGTTCCAGTTGCCGCCGCCGTTGGCAATTGTCCGCGTGGCGGCGCCAGCTCCGGCAGGTGCCAGCGCCAGAAAGGCGAGAAAGGCAAACCGAACGCGCGAAGTCACCGGCGGGACTCGCCGGAGAAGGCCGTAAAGGTGTGATCCGCAAAGATTATGATCGAACGTGGCATTGGTTGGACCGGTATAAAGGAGTGTAATGGTCGGATGTTGAATTCACCAGAGTGAAATTAATGAAAACGCATCGACTCCTCGCCCCTTTTTCACGAACGCCCCGGATCCGGAAACCTTTTACTCGGCCATGAGTCGCGCCTTCACCAAAGAAGACGACGCGGGCGAGGACCTGCCCGAACTGCCGGTCCCCGAAGGTCCAAACTACGTGACGCCGCGTGGCCTGGAACTGCTGAAAAGCGCCGGACGCGACCTGGTCGCCCGCAAGAAACTGGCCACGCCCGACACGATCAAGCCCATCGACCGGGACCTGCGTTACCTCGAGTCGCGCATCACCGCCGCGATCGTCGTTCCGCCCGGCTCCGGCCCGGAGATCCGGTTCGGCGCCCGGGTGGAGCTCGAAGACGAGGCCGACCAGCGCACAACGTTCCAGATCGTGGGTGATGATGAGGCGCGGACCAGTCCGGCGTTTCTCTCGTGGTCCGCCCCACTCGCGCTCGCGATGCTCGGAGCGAAGGCCGGCGACACGGTGACCTGGGAAGGCGGAGACGCCGTCACGCGCCACCGCATCCTTTCCGTTGATTACCCCGCCACCCATTGAAGCCCCACGTTCGGGACCGGCTCTTCCTCGTTTTCGGATGGCTCACGCTATTCCTCATGGGCACGGATGTGTTCGTGATGTCTCCCCTTCTGCCGCTGATCGCCGATCATTTCCACGTGTCGATCTCGTCGGCGGGCCTCGGCCTCACGGTCTTTGCGCTCTCCTACGCGGGGCTCGCGCCGGTCTTCGGTCACTATGGCGACAGCCACGGACGCCGGATCCCCATCGTCTATGGCCTCATCACGCTCGGGGTGTCGAACGCCGTCACCGCGTGGGCGCCGACCTTCGCCGTCTTCCTGCTCGCGCGCTTCATCGCGGGCGGCGCCGCGGCGGCCATTACGCCGTCGGTGTACGCCGCGACGGGCGATGTCGCGCCCGCTCCGCGGCGAGGCGCCTGGCTGGCCATCGTCGGCTCGGGCGTGTTCACCGCGCTCTGGTCGAGCGCGCCGCTCGGGTCGCTGCTGGGCTACCGGGTCGGCTGGCCGCCGGTCTTCCTGATCCTCGCCGTCGTTCCCCTTGGGCTCGCGGCCGCCAATTTCGGGGTGATGAGCGACGCGGGGCACCGGCCGTCGTCGGCGCGGGGCGGCTACGGCCGCCTCATCAAGGACGTGTCGGTCACCACGCTCTGGGGCGCCGCGCTCTATGGCACCTTCACTTATCTCGGTGCGGCGCTGAAGATCGACGGCCATTGCAGTCCCCAGCAGATCTCGCTCGGCATTGCTGCCTACGGCGTCGGGATGGTGGCGGGCGGAATTTCGGGCGGGCATCTCGCGGACCGTTGGGGATCACGCCGGGTGGGCGCGGTGAGCTGCGTGTTTCTCGCGGTGTTCGTGATGATTTTCCGCGCGATGATCGGGCGGCTGCTGCCCGCGATGCTGTCGCTCTTCGCGTTCTCCTATAGCGCCGCGCTTTTCTTTCCCGCCTATCAGACTTACCTGGCGGTTCAGCACGCAGAGCGACGCGGCGCGGCGCTCGCCTGGAACAACAGCGCTCTCTACGTCGGCGTGATGGTCGGATCCTTCCTGGGAGGCGTCATTTTTGGCCGCGTCGGCTTTCAGGGCGTGCCCATCATGAGCGGCCTTTTCGCCCTCCTCGCCCTTGTCTGGGGCTGGCGCCTCCAACGTCCCCGCGCCGCCCGTGCTGCCAAATGATTTCCAATTCAGACAGTCGTTAACTCGTATTGTTTGTTGGTATCCGAGGCTTTGGTTCCGGACTCGCGCTCGGCAAAGCAAATAAAATGAAAAACGACGATCAACTGAAACTCGAGCTTCATGGCGTCCCCAATCCGCTGGGGCTACTGGAAGCCCTTTTTTCCCGGTCACCCTTGGGCATGCAGGTGATACAGCGTGACGGGTCGATTCTGCTCACCAACAAAGCGTTCCATCATCTGATCGGGTCCGATCCATGGCGGCCCCCGGGTTATGCGGCGAATCTCAGCGCCGCCTTCAAGGGCGAGGTCGTTCGGGCGGAGCCGGCCTGGCGCCGCCAGGGGACCGAGGCACCGGACGACGCGCCGACGGACCTCGCCGTCAGCGCCACCTTCTTCCCCATCTTCGGCCCGGCACGAGAGGTGCTCCACGTCGCCGTCCTGTTCAATGACGAAACCGTCCAGAAGAAGGCGCAACTCGTCAGCGTGGAGGCGGAGGAGCGCTACCGGCGTCTCTTCGACTCGATGGCCGACCCGGTCTACATTTTCGATTTTCTCACCAACACGATCGAAACCGCGAATCCGGCCTGGTGCCGCGAGTTCGGTTACGAACTCAGCGAAGCGGTGGGGATGGAAATGCTCAAGTGCAGCGCCGAACCAGAGAAGTCGCGGGCCGGAATTGAGGCCACCGTTCGCTCACCAGAAGCGGCTTTCCTGATCCCGCTCCGGTGGATGAAACGAAAAGATGGATCTACGTTTCCAACGGAAATCAGCGGTTCGCGCTTTAGGATCCGGGGGCGGGTCAAAGTCATCGGAATGGTGCGAAACATCACGACCCGGCGGAAAGCGGAGCAGGACCTTATCGAGAGCGAGGCCAAGTTCCGCCAGCTCGCGGAATCGATTCAGGAAGTCTTCTGGATCTCCAGCCCGGACTCGGGGACCATCCATTACGTCAGCCCCGCCTATGAAAAGATCTGGGGCCGCACGCCTGAAAGTCTATACGCCCATCCGGCGCAGTGGATTGAATCGATGCACCCCGACGATCGCGCGACCATTGTCGAACGTCTGCGGAGCAAGGCGCGAGGAGAGTATCAGGCCGAGTATCGCATCATCCGCCCGGACGGCAGCACCCGCTGGATCCGCGACCGCGGTTTCCCCGTGGAGGAATCCGACGGACGCCTGAGTCGAATGGCGGGCATCGCCATGGACATCACGGAACAGCGTCAGCTTTCGCAGCAGCTCTCTCAATCTCAGAAGCTGGAGGCGATCGGGCGGCTGGCGGGAGGCGTCTCGCACGACTTCAACAACATGTTGACAGCCATCATCGGCTACGCGGACGTGTTGAAGGAAAGCTTCCCGAAGGATGACCAGCGCGCCGCCGATTTGGATGAGATCCGAAAAACCGCGGAACGCGCCGCGTCACTCACCCGGCAGTTGCTCGCCTTCAGCCGGCAGCAGGTGATGGAGCCGCGCGTTCTGTCCATGAACGTTCTCATTCTCGAAACAAAGAACATGCTTCAACGGCTGATTGGGGAGGACATCGGAATCACGCACGTTCTTCCGGACGATCTCGGGACGGTGTACGCCGACCCGGGTCAGCTTGGGCAGGTCATTCTGAATCTCATGGTGAATGCGTGCGACGCCATGCCCAACGGAGGCCGGATCTCCATCGAGACGAAAAACGCCCGCCTCGAGACGGGCGAGTACGTGATGTTATCGATTGCCGACACAGGCGAGGGCATTGATCCGAAAAACCTTCCGAAAATTTTTGAACCGTTTTTCACCACCAAGGAAACGGGCAAAGGAACGGGCCTCGGCCTGTCGACGGTGTATGGCATCGTTCAGCAGTGCGGTGGGGTGGTCACCGTTGAAAGTGAGGTCGGTGTCGGCACGACCTTCCGCATTTACATTCCGCGCGCGCAGGAAACAGCGACGACCTATCAAGGTGCGCGGGCGGCCAACACGGAAAAGGTCCGCGGCGTGGGAGCGATTCTCCTGGTCGAGGATGAAGAAGCGGTGCGGCGCCTGGCCACACGCATCCTCGCGGGCTGCGGTTACACTGTCTCTGCCGCCGCCACGCCGGGCGAGGCGCTTCGCCTCATCCGGAAACCCGGCGCACATTTCGACTTACTGATCACCGACGTGATGATGCCGGAGATGAACGGGCAGGTGTTGGCGGAGAAAGTGCTGGAAGTTCTTCCGGGGCTGAAGATGCTTTTCATGTCCGGGTACACGGACGAAGCGATCGCTCACAAAGGCCTGCTGGCTCCCGGCCTGAATTTCCTGGGCAAACCGTTCTCGGCGATCACGCTGTCCCACAAGGTGAAGGAAGTCCTCGAACCTACTTAGCGAAGATCTTCCCGTAGGGCGTTGAGCAGAAGTCGCCGAAATCGATCTCTTCCTGCCGGACGTAACCCTTGTGCGGAAGGCGATCGGTGAGAATGAGGTCGGCGACGGACGCCGCGCTCGACGCGGTGATGATCTGGATGGCGGAGCGGTGCGCGCCCGCGAGCTCCCCGTGACGGACCGTCTTCGTATAGGTCTGCTGGGTCAGAATTCCGTTCTTCCTTCCTTCGACGCAGCACAACACCACCACCATGTCCTGGCTCGTGGCCGGCACGGCCGACTCAAGCACCTGCTTGAGGATGGCGCGGTACTCGTTCAACTTCAGATCGAACAGAAGAAATTTCATGAGGTCGCGGTGACCGATGTAGCGCAGCGTCTTGTAGGTGAGCGTCTTGATCTTGCCCTTCATGGAGTGCGCCAGCGTTCCCAATCCACCGGACGTATTGAAGCCTTCGTACTCCGTTCCGTCGATGACCACACGCTCGTACCCTTCGAGTGGCTGAAGCGTCTCGAGTTTTCCGTTCTCGATGGCCTCGCAGGAATTTCCGTATTCGTTGATGAGACCGTCGGTGCTCCACGTGAGGTTGTACTTAAGCGCATTCGTCGGGTTCTCCGGCAGGGCGCCCACGCGCAACGATGCGCTTTCCACCTTGTCGTAGCCGCGCACCATGTGCCCGGCGATGATCTGGATGAAGCCCGGAGCCACGCCGCAGCGCGGCACGAAGCAGCTCCCGTTCTTTTTGGCCAGGCGCTCGATCTCCTCACCCGTCTTCACGTCTTCCGATAGATCCATGTAACTCGCGTGCGCCTTCGCCGCGGCGCGCGCCACCGACAGGTTCATGAACCACGGGCAGGCGTTCACGACGAGCGATTTCCCCTTGAGCGCGCGCGCGAGCATGTCGACGTTGCCCGCGTTGGCGCGCACGGCCTTCGCAACGCGGCCCGCGACGGCCTTGGCGCGTTTTAAATCCTGATCGATGACGGTGACGTCGTAACGCGGCGCGAGCAGCGCCACAATCAGTTCTCCGATCTTTCCGGCGCCGACGACGGCAACTTTCTTTGACTTGTCCATGCTAAGCGCCTCCCTCTTCGGTTGGTTTGTTCAGCGCCTGTCTCTCCGGATGAACGGCGGCGATGATGTGGCTCACGCCCTTCTGGTTGAATCCCTTAAATCCTTCGCGGCGCTGAAGGTTTTCGAGGTGGCTTCCCACCGCGCCCTTCTCGCGGATCTGCGCGTGCGCTTCGGGCGAAAGCTTGCCCGCGGACAGCAGCCCGGCCAGTCGCGGTTCCGGCACGGGCCACATCTCCG
>JBBRXR010000101.1:0-6038 GCA_038238485.1 Elusimicrobiota bacterium
CTACCGGAATGCTCCGATGTTGACCGGAACGTGCGCGCTTCTCTCGGCGGACGCGCTCAGGCGCGTGCGTGGAATGGATGAAAGCTCCGTGACCGAAGACATCCTGACGGGCGCCAAGATCCAGGGCGCAGGGTATCTGAGCCACTTCCATCCCGAACCGGTGGCCTTTGGCCTCGTGCCGGAGTCGCTCCCAGACGTACTGAAACAGCGCGTGCGTTGGGCCCAGGGATCCTTTCAATTCATCCAGAAATTCTTTCCGGCATTTTTCGGACTGAAGTCGGACCAGGTCCTCACTTATCTGGCGGGCGTTTTTCATTACGTTCTCGGTTTCGGCTATCTGGGGCTCGCCCTTCTCCCGCCCATGATTCTCGGACTGGGTTATGACGTCTCGCTTCATTACTCCACTGTCTCGCTTGTTTTCCTCGGGGCGTTCGTTCTTCTGCGCTATTTCTCGAGAGAGCAGTATTTCAAGAAGGGGAGAATCGAGCACGTCTCGGGGGCGTATCTGAGCTTCCTTTTTGCGATCCCTTATGTCTGGTCGTTCATGACCGCCATGACCTTCAAACGTCTGACGTTCTGGACGTCAACGAAAGGAGCGTCGGGGGCCCGGCGATGGCAGATTTCCTGGGGCCTGGTCGGGCCGGTGGTCATTGCGGCCCTGAACCTATGGGGGATCGCCACGGTCTGCGTCCAGTCGTTCGTTGGTGGATATCCTTGGAGAGAATTTGTGGCCGACTATCTGGGGCTGATTTTGCTGGCTCTTTATTTCGCGTTCTGCGGCCTGAGTGTATTCACCGTTTACCGACCCGCGATGGAAAAAGCGTGACGCGCCCGGCGAAAATCTTTGCCGGGATGAGCCTCGCTGGATATGTCGGGATCGCGGTGATCTCCTATGTCTTCGGATTGCCGTACCTCCGGGAGAGCGTTCCATTCGCCGACATCTACGTCACCCAAACGGCCCTCGCGCTCGTCTTTTTCGGACTGCAGTGGATGTTGGTCGCCGTCCACCTAATATCGTTGACGAGAGCCGGGGCGTTGGACCTGTCTGAACGCGACATCCGGTGGATGTCCGTGCTGTTTGGGGCGATTTGCGTGGTGACGCTTCCGGTCTGCTCGAAGGATCTCTTCGCGTACCTGGAAGGGGGCAGAATCGCCGTTCTTTATCGCCAGAACCCTTACGTCGTGTCCTACCAGGGAATTAACGACGCTTTCACGTCGTACGCGTGGCACCGGTTGCCGATGCCTTATGGTCCGGCCAGCCTGATCCTGTCAGCGCCGGCGGCAGTGATTTCGCATTGGAGCGTGGGGGCCGCTGTGGTCTTCATGAAGGCGGCCAACTTTGGGATTTATCTCGGGAATGTGGCGCTGGTCGCCGCCCTCCTCAAACGGTGGAAGCGCCCCGTGGCGCGGCCGCTTTTTCTTTTCGCCCTTCATCCGCTCGTCCTGACAGAGCTGATGGCCAGCGGCCACAATGACGGCCTCGCGATTTTATTCATGCTCGTGACTCTTTTCGCGATCTCCTGTCGAATGCCTGTGCTGGCGGCCGTCGCCGCCCTCGCGGCTCCGATGGTGAAAATTCCCTTCGCTGTGGTTCCCGCCGTGCTGGGCATCTTTTACTTGAGACGGCGGGACTTTCGCGCCTTCGCCATCCTTCTCGGATGCACGGCCGCCGTTGCGGTGGCGCTGCATTTCACCTTCTTTCCCAACCGGGAGTCCTTCAATTCTCTTTTCAACCCTCGGGGCTTCGGTGATCTCCGGGGCATCCAGCATTTTCTCGGGCCGATGGTTCAGAACCTCTGCGACGCGGTGTCCGCAGAGGCCGCCGTTCAGCACGTCGTTTTTCCTTTCTGCACACTCATCCTCGCCGGTGTGTTTTTTTGGATCTCTCAGCGCGCTGGCACGGAAGACGGGTTCGTGGAGGCCTGCGGCGTCGTCCTGCTGAGTTTCCTCGCTTACGCCGTTCAGTACTGGCCGTGGTACATCATCTGGTGCCTGCCTTTGGCGGCTTTGACCGTCCGAAGGAGACTGGAAGGCCTGATCCTCCTCGCGGCCGCCGCCTCGCTCTTTGTTTATCTTCCGGTGGAATGGGTGACGAACCGCGCCCTGCGCGACATTCTCAACTTCGGGATTCCTCAGGGCGTGCCCGTCATCGCCGCGGTCGTCGTTCTCCTTCGGCGTCGCGGGCGCCCATTGGACGGGACGCAACGGCGTCGATCAAATCAGCGCTGGGCATTGGGGACCGTTCTGGCGATCGCGCTGGCCCTTGTGGGTTACGTGTCGGTTGTCGCCTTCCAGAACACGCCGGTCTCGTCCTTCGAGAGACAGACCGTTGCTTGCGCGCGCGCCCTGGCCGCCGGACAGTGGGACGTCGCCTCGGGTTTGGGATTTTTCACCGCCCCTGCGTACCCGATGCTCCTGGCCATCGGAACTTTCTTTCGCGTTTCGGGACTCGTCAATCCCATCGTTCTCACCATCAGTTTGTTTCTTATTTATCTCCTGGCCGCGACGTATGTCGGCCGACGGATAGCGCTTCTCGCAACGCTCTTGCTCGCGCTCAATCCTTACCTCATCTCGTTCGGCGGCTCTCATGGTTGGGAACCGATGGCGCTGCTAGCGGCGACGCTGGGCTTTTACATCTGTCGCCGCTACGAGATGAAACCTCACGCGGGCGTCGCCGTCCTCGCCGGAATCGCCGCCACCGCCGGTTTATGGGTCAACGTCTTGACCGGGTTTTGCTTTCTATGGGTGAGTGCGATCGAATTCAATCGCGTTTCGTCAGGCAGAAACCGTTTTAAGGATGCGATTCCCTTCATGTTGGGCTCCGCCGTCGCGCTGGTGGTCCTGCACGCGGTTCGCCACCTGACACCTGGGCCGGTGCCGCCGTCGCAGTTGCTTTTCGGCTTCCTTGAGTGGTCCTGGGCCCTTCAGCGAGCCCGGTCTTTGCCCATGATGACGCTGGAGTTCTGGACACATTTCGTTTCCATGACCGGCGTGGGTCTGCTCGGCATGGCGGCGGTCGGGCTTTCCCAACGCGGGAAGACGCCCGCGCGCTGGACCTACGTTGGATTTCTGGCGGCGCTGATCGTCGCCGGGCATCTCTTCTCGACCGGCCGTTGGCAGCCTTTCGGAACCAATGAAGGTTTCGCGGCCATCGGGGGATTGGGCGTGCTGATGGCGCTCGGGCTCGCCCGTCTTGAGCGCCGGCTGACGCCTGTGATGTTCATCGCGTTATTCGTGGGGATCGTTGTCTTACAATTGTCCCGGCTGGAGAACGACCTTCGTTTGTACGGAACCAGACTCGTCCTGATGAGGGGGAGCCCGGTCAATGACTCGCTGGGACGTTCGGAAGCGGTGACGGTGTTTCAGGGTGAGAAAGACACCATCGCTCCACTGTCGCCATTTCACCGAAGAGAGGTAGACGAAGGTCCGCTTGCTGCGGGAACGCGCGTGTTCACGTGGCCCCTGCTCACCGACCAGGAAGCGTCCCGTCTCTTTCCGGTGCACTTCTTTGATTCGTACGAGACCCTGTTTCCGAACAACACCAAAACGAGGCTCCGGGCCACGGGCGGAGACTGCGACGCGATCAAAGTGATGGACGGGTATTACAGCCGGTTTCAGGGCACCCTCGGTCCGATGACGATTCTGGTCCTTAAAGCGCGGATTCACAGCGATGCTTATGCGAAAACGGTGGAAGTGATCTCGGGGAATGGAGAGCGGGCGATGGCCCATTCGGGCGGGAACTGGTGGCAACACACCGTTTCCATCAGATTCGTCAGCCATACGGACAAGATCGACGACGTGGTCATCATCGATCGCCGCGGCACCCTTGACTCACCCGGGCCCCTGAAGCTGACCCTCACGATGGGGGGCGAAACATTCACCTGCTCCGACATCTCCGTTTGCCGATGACGGGGCGACTCCGCCTTCGCATCGGCCCCAAAAATTTCTATCGTCGTCGTCCCAAATGAACCCAACATCCACCGTCACCGAAAGCGCTGCGGACTACCTTTACAAGCTTCGACATTCCGCCGCCCACGTTCTGGCCGAGGCCGTCAAACAGCTCTGGCCTGAAACCAAACTCACCATCGGTCCGCCGACCGAGGACGGGTTCTATTACGACTTCGACAGCCCGCACCGCTTCACGCCCGAAGACCTCATTGCCATTGAGAAGAAGATGCGCTTCAACCTCAAGCACAATCAGAAATTCATCGGCGAAGAGATCTCGCGCGAGAACGCGCGAAAGTATTTCCAGGAGAAGGATGAAAAGTTCAAGGTCGAGATCATCGACGACCTTCCCGCCGACGCCAAGATCACCCTTTACCGCCATGGCACCTTTACCGACCTTTGCAAGGGCAACCACCTCGAGGACACCAAGGACATCAAGCACTTCAAGTTGATGAAGATCGCGGGCGCTTACTGGCGCGGCGACGAAAAGCGCGAGCAGCTCCAGCGCGTTTACGGCACCGCCTGGGCCACCGAAGACGATCTCAAGAAGCACCTCCACCAGCTTGAGGAGGCCAAGAAGCGCGATCACCGCGAGCTCGGTCCCAAGCTCGGGCTTTTCTCCTTCCATCCGGAAATGATCGGCAGCGGTCTGGTTCTCTGGCACCCGAAGGGCGCGCTCGTGCGCTCGATCATGGAGGACTACCTCAAGAAACTCCACCTCGAGAACGGCTACCAGTTCGCGATCACGCCGCACGTCGGCCTCTCCACGCTCTGGAAAACCAGCGGCCATCTCGACTTCTATGCCGAGAACATGTTCCCGGAGATGAAACTCGAGAACCAGTCGTATTACGCGAAGCCGATGACCTGTCCGTTCCATATCACGATTTTCAAAACGGACCTTCATAGTTACCGCGAGCTTCCGATTCGCCTTTACGAGCACGGAACGGTCTACCGTTTCGAGCGCAGCGGCGTTCTGCACGGTATGCTACGTGTCCGCGGTTTCACTCAGGACGACACGCACATCTTCTGCCGGATGGACCAGCTTCAGGATGAGATCCGCGGCGTGCTCCACCTCGCGCGGAAGATTCTCAACGATTTCGGCTTCACGGAATACGAAGTGAAGCTCTCGACTCGCCCCGAGAAGTTCGTTGGTGACGTGAAGAACTGGGACCTCGCGGAGGCCACGCTGTCCGCCGCGATGAAGGAAGCTGGCTTTGAATTTGAAGTCGACCCGGGGGAAGGCACCTTTTACGGCCCGAAGATCGACCTCAAAATCAAGGATTCCATCGGACGCCGGTGGCAGTGCTCGACCGTCCAGGTCGATTTCAATCTGCCCGAGCGATTCGATTGCACCTATCGCAGCAATGAGGGGAAAGACGAGCGGGTGGTCATGGTCCACCGGGCCCTGCTTGGTTCGATCGAGCGGTTCTTTGGCATTCTGGTCGAACACTACGCCGGGGCCTTCCCGATCTGGCTGGCGCCTGTTCAGGTGGCGGTTCTCTCCATTTCCGACGGCCAGGCTGATTACTGCGCCGGCATCGTCGCTGCCCTGAAATCAGCGAATATTCGCGTTGAATTCAAGGGCGAGAACGACAAAATCGGCGCCAAAATCCGCAACGCCACGCTCGACAAGATCCCATACATGCTTGTGGTGGGGGACAAGGAAGTGGAGGCCAAGACCGTGGCCGTCCGTACCCGGTCGGGCAAAGACCTGGGCGTCATGCCCATCCCAGCCTTCATCGAGCTCATCGCTGGTGAGATCGCCTCTAAATCTCCGCAGGCTTAAGCTCACGAACCATTTGACACCCACCACTTTACCTAGCTAGAATACCACCGTTCTCATTTCTATTGTTCGGTACGCGATAGGATGGTGATGACCGCCATCCTTTTTTATTAGCGCGAGGAGATAAACATTCCCAGGCTGCCAACGACCAGGACCAACCACTACATTCGTTCACCACAGGTCCGGTTAATCAACGAGCAAGGTGAGATGGTCGGCGTCAAGACGATTCAAGAGGCGCTCAAGCTGGCTGAAGATACCGGGTACGATCTCATCGAGATCGCTCCCAACGCGGTTCCTCCGGTTTGCCGTC
>JBBRXR010000102.1:0-6002 GCA_038238485.1 Elusimicrobiota bacterium
GATGCCGTCGGTGTGGAAACCACCGGCCACCACGAGCGAATACTTCGCGCCGGCCTTTTGCGCCGCGTCGGAAAGGTTGGTCGTCATCTCGTCGTTGCGCGCGAGCGCCGTGGTGTAGAAAGCGCCGAAGGCCTTCCAGTTCGGCGCCATCGACATCGCGGATTCGGGGCGCCGGCCGCCGAGGGCCGCCACGCGATCAAGAAGCTTGTCGATTTCCACCGCGCGGCCTTCGAACGCATGCCACTCGCTCTCAATCAGCGTGCGATCGGCGAGCTTTCTGAGGAGGTGAAGATCGGAGTCCAGCGAAAGGAGTTCGCGCTGCGCGTCAGTGGACGCGAGCTTTTTCTGCACCGCGCGTTCTTCCTCGGCGAGCTCGGCGAAAATAGCGCGGTGATCGATGCCCTCGGCCTTGAGGACATACTGAATGTAGATGTTCATCTCGGGGAACGCGGTGGGCGAGATGTCGTGTTTGGCGGCGAGGCGCTTGATCAGGTCGTAGTAGTCGGCGTACGTCACCTGTCCCGAGCGGAAAGAGAGACTGACCGACAGCAGGCCCTTCACCTCGGCGTCGCTCATTTTCTCGACGAGCTTCGAAAGAAGGCGGCGCCGCTCGGCTTCCACCTTCGGGAATTTCAGCGTGGCTTCGAGGAGAGCGGCTTCGATGAGTTCGCGGAGGTTTTTCGACTGGGCGGGCACTTGGGAATCGAGGTAAAGCGCGTACGAAGGCAGCCCCAGCTTGCCGTCTTCGTAGGCGGCCTTGCGGCCGTCGAAGCGAATGAGCTCGGCATCAAAATTCTTCCTCTTCAGATCGACCAGTTCGCGGCGGAGGTCCGAAATCGCCAGCTCGGCGGAGGCGCGCATCGGCGCGGTCTCGCGCAGCGCCCGGACGTTCGCTTCGTACATCGAGAAGTTCTCGACGCCGATGGTGGAGAACAGCTCCTTTCCGTTCGCGATGCCGGCGGAAGCGACGGCCGCGACTTCGGCGCCGCTCAAAATTTTTCGGTCCGCCATTTCATTGGCGACTTCGCGGCGGATCGCGGGGTCGCCGGCGGCGTAAGCGCTGTAGTCCACGGGGCCGCTGGCCGCGCCTTCCATGGCGACGAGTAGTTTCTCGCCGCGCTTCGACATGTCGGTGGCGATCGCTTCAATGGTACCGGCGATGTTGTGCTGGGCTTCCGCGTGGAGATGCGCGTCCTGCATGACGATGACCGTCGGGCTGTCGGCGTTGCCAGTCAGACGCGCGGACTGGATGGTGGCAAAAGGGGTGACGGCAAGCTGGACCCACGAAGGAACCGACCGGCTGGGGTCAAGCGCGGGCAGTGCGATGAGCGGAAGATCGGGCGACTGGACGGTGTTGAGGCCGGGGGTGATCGCGGGAAGAGACGCCAGAAGGGTGGCGCCATCGGAGGAACGTGAGCCCTCCGGGGCGCGCGTCCCCTGCGCATCGCTCAGCTTTTCCGGAGCCTGGGGCTTGGCGGCGGCGATCGCGCGACGGCGGTCCGACCACAGCGAGGACTCTGCGGCGTTGACCGCGGCGGTCTGGAATATGAAAAGCGCCGACAATAACGTCGCAATGGCACTTCGCACCGATGAGGGTCTGATGGCTCTCATTATTATTGGGACCGTCCCATTATGCGGGGAGACAGGAAACGGTTCCAGACCATGTTAGCCTCGACCCCATTAAAAACTCATTAAAAACCGATGAATTTCTGGTAACAGGCCGATTCGGGCGAGATCGCACATTTACGACGGAAACGACGCGGATTGACGCGCCGTAATGGGGCAAAAAAAGACCCCGGTCAGCCCGAGGGCCGACCGGGGTCTTTGGGTACTCCTGAGGGCTCGATCAGGAGCAACCCGAAGTGGCTCCGCACGTGTTGCACTTCAGACACGTTCCGTTGCGGACCATCGTGAACTGACCGCATTCGCGACAGGCGTCACCCTCGTAACCCTTCATCCGGGCTTCCTGCACCTTTCGAATGTCCCGTCCGGGACGGGGCTGCGATGAGAGCGCCACCGGAACGGAGGCGATATTCGAAGCGACGCTCGTTCCGGCGACCGACAGGCGTGGAGCAACCGCGGCGGGCGTGACAATCTCCGGCTTCGAGATGTCCAGCTTGTTCGGCGTCTGGAGCGACGCATCGACGTGGCCGGACTGCGGATGATTGAACTTGAAGGGCGAGGGTTCGGCGTAAGGCACGATCCGCTCGAACATGACTTCTTCCGATTCGTAATGCTCGGCCGGCTTGCTCACCGAGTCGGAACGGAGGTCTTCGAGCTGGACCTGCGCGAGGTCCTGACGGTCGAGATACGTGATCGCGAGCTCACGGAAGATGTAGTCGATGAGCGACGTGGACATCTTGATGCGCGGGTTGCCCGAGACCATGCCGTTCGGCTCGAAGCGCGTGAAGACGAACGCTTCGACGAACTCCTCGAGCGGCACGCCGTGTTGGAGGCCGAGCGAGACGGCAATGGCGAAACAGTTCATGAGGCTGCGGAACGCGGCGCCTTCCTTGTGCATGTCGAGGAAGAGCTCGCCGACGCCGCCGTCCTCATACTCGCCGGTGCGGATGTAGACGGTGTGACCGCCGATCTTCGCCTTCTGCGTGTAGCCGGCCCGGCGGTCCGGGAGACGGCGGCGCTTGGCGATGTAGCGATGAACGAGCTTTTCAGCCATCTGGAGCGGCGTGGACGCAACCGGTTCGGACGCGGGCGCCACGGCGCCGTCATCGGCGTCGGAAGTTGAGTTAAGCGGCTGGCTGAGCTTCGAGCCGTCGCGGTAGAGCGCGTTCGCCTTGATCATGCGGCGCCACGATTCGAAGTAGGCCTCATTGATTTCGGAGATCGACGCCTCGTTGGGGAAGTTGATGGTCTTCGAGATCGCGCCCGAAATGAACGGCTGGGCAGCGGCCATCATGTGCACGTGCGCCATGGGCGCGATGTAGCGCGTGCCCTTGGCGCCGCACTTGTTGGCGCAGTCGAACACCGAGAGATGCTCGTTGCGCAGCATCGGCGCGCCTTCGACCGTCATGGCGCCGCAGACGAAGATGTTCGCCTCGTTGATCTGGTCGCCGGTGAAGCCGAGGAACTTGAGCATGTTGAAGTGCCAGTCGTTCAACTGACTCTCCGGAATGCCGAGCGTCTTGATGCAGAACTCTTCGCCGAGCGTGAACTTGTTGAAGACGAAGTTAATGTCGAATGCCTGCGGGAGGCCTTTCTCTAGACTGTCGAGCGCGTCCGGCGTGAAGCCCTTGGCGCGCAGGGTCTCGTGATTGATGTGCGGGCAGCCCTTCAGCGTTCCGGAACCGCGCGTGTACCGCTCGATCGCGTCGATCTCCCGGTCCGAGTAGCCAAGCTTCTTGAGCGCGGGCGGAATCGAGCTGTTGATGATCTTGAAGTAACCGCCGCCGGCGAGTTTTTTGAATTTGACCAGCGCGAAGTCGGGCTCAATGCCGGTCGTGTCGCAGTCCATGACCAGGCCGATGGTGCCGGTGGGCGCGATCACGGTGACCTGCGCGTTGCGGTAGCCGTGGGCGATGCCGAGCTCGAGCGCGCGGTCCGCGTCTTCGCGGGCGGCCTTGAGCAGGTCGGGCGGGCAATGGTCCGGGATGAGCGCCACGGGCTTGATGGACAGGCCTTCGTAATCCTCGTCCGGCGCGCTCCAGGCCGCGCGACGGTGATTGCGGATGACCTTGAGCATCGCGTCAGCGTTGGCGGCGTAACGCGGGAACGGGCCCTTCACCTCGGCCATTTCGGCCGACGTGGCGTACGACTGCATGTGCATGATCGCGGTGAGCGCGCCGCAGATCGCGAGCGCTTCCTTCGAATCATAGGCGATGCCGTTCTGCATGAGATACGCGCCAAGGTTGGCGTAGCCAAGGCCGAGCGTGCGGTAGTCGTAGGACTTGCGCGCGATCGCTTCGGAAGGAAACTGCGCCATGAGCACGCTGACTTCGAGCGTGACCGTCCAGAGCCGACTGGCGTGGCGGTAGGCTTCGATGTCGAACTTGCCGGTGGCCGCGTCGTGGAACTTCATCAGGTTGAGCGAGGCGAGATTGCACGCCGTGTCGTCCAGGAACATGTACTCGGAGCACGGGTTCGAGGCGTTGATGCGGCCGTCTTCGGGGCAGGTGTGCCACTCGTTGATGGTCGTGTCGAACTGGAGGCCCGGATCGGCGCAGCCCCAGGCGGCGTAGCAAATGTCTTCCCAGAGCGTCTTGGCGTTGAGCGTCTTGCACGGCTTGGGCTCGCGGCCCTGCTTGGCGGCCTTTTCCTTCTCGGTGCGGAACACGAGGTGCCAGTCGGAACCGGCCTCGACGGCGGCCATGAAGTCGTTGGTCACGCGCAACGAGTTGTTCGAGTTCTGTCCGGAGACGGTGATGTAGGCGTCGGAGTTCCAGTCGGTGTTGTAGACGGGGAACTTGAGGCTGGTGACGCCCTGTTTGGCGATCGCGAGAGCGCGCTCGACGTAGCTGGCGGGCACGCAGGCGCCGCCCGCGGCCTTGATGGCGGCGGCGAGGCGCGTGTTCTTGCGGCGATCGAACTTCTCCGCCTCTTCCGGCCAGCCATGGGCCGCCTTGATGATCTCGTTGAGATGTTTTTCGCAGAGCTTGGAGCCGGTGACGAGAGCGGCGACCTTCTGCTCTTCGACGACTTTCCAGTTCACGTACTCTTCGACGTCCGGATGGTCCACGTCGAGCGTCACCATCTTGGCGGCGCGGCGCGTGGTGCCGCCGGACTTGATGGCGCCCGCGGCGCGGTCGCCGATGCGAAGGAAGGACATGAGGCCCGATGACTTGCCGCCGCCCGAAAGAGGTTCGCCGGAGCCACGGATGGCCGAGAAGTTGGAGCCCGTGCCCGAACCGTATTTGAAGATGCGCGCTTCGCGGACCCAGAGGTCCATGATGCCACCTTCGTTAACCAGGTCGTCGGACACGGACTGGATGAAGCAGGCGTGCGGCTGCGGGTGTTCGTACGCGTTGGTTGAGCGCTGCATCTGGCCGGTGACGGGATCGACGAACATGTGCCCCTGGGCCGGTCCGCTGATGCCGTAAGCCCAATGAAGGCCGGTATTGAACCACTGCGGAGAGTTCGGAGCGGCCATCTGCGTGGCCAGCATGAACACCATTTCATTGTAATAGGCCTTCGCGTCGTCTTCCGTGGCGAAGTAGCCGTGCTTGTAGCCCCAATAGGTCCAGCAGCCCGCGAGGCGGTGGAAGACCTGGCCGGATTCGGTCTCACCGGTGGTGCGCTTGTCCTCGGGAAGCTTCATGAGGTCGGCGCTGGCGGGAACCGAGCGCTGCAGCCACACCGGAATACCGGCTTCGGCGACGCGTTCGAGCGCGACGGGAACGCCGGCGCGGCGGAAATATTTCTGGGCAATGATGTCGACGGCGACCTGCGACCAGCCCTGCGGCGCGCGCACGTTGTCCATCTTGAAAACAACCGAGCCATCAGGATTGGTGATGGCGGAGCTTCTTGATTCCCACTTAATAGTTGAGAAAGCGTCCGCGCCGGTCTGGGTGAATCGGGTGGGGATCTTAAGGCCTTTCTTGATGGGCTTGCCGTTGTTCGTCAGGGTATTTGGCATGGGCAGGGCACCTCGGTTTTTCATTTCACTACACCGCCTGTTGTGGGCAGGGGAGGTTTGTACCACAAGGGGTCGGGAGTGTCAAATCACAATTTTCGCAGGGAAAACGAGATGTTTCCGTCGGGAAAACACTTTTTTTCAGATCGATTTCGGCTGAATTTTTCGCTCTGGAGCTTGTGCTATACTTCCGCCCTAAATGAAGAATCCCCAGCTGCGGCCACGACATTGGGTGGCCATAGGACTTGGCTTCACCGCCTGCATCGCGCTCCTCGTCCTCATTAAACATGGCGATGTTCCTGTCCGGATCATCGCGCCTCCTGAACCTCAGTTTCTGGTCTCCACCGGAACCGTGAAGAACGGGGACGTATTCGCCCTTATCCTTTCCCACAGCGGCGTACCGGCGCTCAACATC
>JBBRXR010000103.1:0-5995 GCA_038238485.1 Elusimicrobiota bacterium
CTGCCCCACGTCACGCGCGCCATCGACCCGCAGGCGGTCTCCGATTTCCTGACGCTCGGCTACGTTCCGTCGCCCGCCTCCATTTTTTCCGACATCCGCAAATTGCCCGCCGGCCACGCGCTCACGCTCGACCTTACCGGAAAGCAGATCACCACGCGCCGCTACTACACCATGAAACCGCGCGCCGGCGCGCCAGCGGACGCGAAGGACTGGCCGGGTTGGGTGAAGACCGAACTGCGCGCGGCCGTGCTTCGCTGGACGCTGAGCGACGTGCCGATCGGTTGTTCGCTTTCCGGCGGTCTTGACTCGTCCGCCGTCGTCGCGCTTCTCGCCGAAAGCGGCGGCCAGCGCGTGAAAACGTTCTCACTCGGTTTCGAAGGCACGGAAGGCGTCGGCCTGAACGAGCTTCCGCTCGCCCGGCAGGTGGCCGAGCGTTACGGCACCGATCACCACGAGAGCGTTCTCAAGCCCGAGGAGCTGCTGAACGATCTCCCGGCCATGGTCTGGCACCTCGATGAACCTTACGGCGGAGGATTGCCGTCGTGGTACGTGTTTCGATTCATGGCCCGGGACGTTCGCGTCGGCTTCACCGGAACGGGGGGAGATGAGATCTTCGGCGATTACGGCAA
This sequence comes from Elusimicrobiota bacterium, assembly GCA_038238485.1. Taxonomy (GTDB): domain Bacteria; phylum Elusimicrobiota; class Elusimicrobia; order F11; family F11; genus JBBRXR01. The sequence continues at coordinate 630 of JBBRXR010000103.1, forward strand.
GTGGCTCCCGCTCGAGAAGAGCGCGTTCGGGCGCGATGTGCTCGAAGGCGGCGTCATCGGCCGGCTGGCGCGCACGCTCCCGCCTTTCGCCGATCCGATCGAGAAAAAATATTTGCGCCCGTTCTATTACCTGAGCGCCGAAGAGAAACGGAGCGCGTTGGGACCCGGGCTTCGCGGCACGTTGCCGACCTCCCAGCTTTTCCTTTCGGCCTTCGGCGCGCGGCCGTTCGACGATTTTCGCGACAACGTGGCGGCGCTTGATTTCGTCACCCAACTCCCCGACGAGTTCCTGCACATGACCGACCGCTTCTCGATGGCCCATTCGCTGGAGGCGCGCGTGCCGTTTCTCGACCATGAGTTCGTCGAGAAGATGTTTGGCATTCCGGGCGGCCTGCGCACGCGCCTGCGCGACCTGAAGGGACTCCTCCGCAGGGCCGTCAGCGACCTCCTCCCGCCGGACCTGCTGAACGCGCAAAAGAAAGGTTTCGTTATTCCCGCCGCGGCCTGGCTGCGCGGTCCGCTGAAGGCGGCAGCGGAGAAGCTCCTCTCTCCGGACCGTTTGACGGCGCAGGGGCTCCTCTCGCCGGTCTATTACCAGCGCCTGCTCAAGGAACATTCCGAGGGCCGCGATCATCACAAGCGCCTGTGGAACGCCTTCATGTTTCAGCTTTGGCACTGGATCTTCATTGAGCATCCGGTGGAAGCGCGGCCGACGGGTTCTGTGACGGACCTGCTTTGAACGTCCTCCACATTTCAACGGCCGACAATCAGGGCGGGTCGGCCCGCTCGGCGTATCGCCTTCATACCGGAATGCGCGCGGGCGGCATCGGATCGAAGATGCTGGTGAAATACCGCGTGACCGACGACCCCGACGTGCAGCTCATCGCCGAAGAGCCGGCGCTCCGGAATTACGACCGTCTCGCCGGCAAGATCCAGCACTGGCTCGGCCTTCAGTATCTCTACTATCCATCGACGTCGCGCCTGCCCAAACATCCGTGGTTCCAGTCCGCCGACATCCTTCAGCTCTTCAATACGCACGGCAATTTCTTCGCGCACACCATGCTGCCGACACTCTCTGCCGCCAAGGCCACGGTGTGGCGCCTCTCCGACATGTGGCCGCTCACAGGACACTGTTCCTATTCGCAGAACTGCGAACGCTGGCGCACGGGGTGCGGGCAATGCCCGATCCTCGATGACTATCCGCCCCTCACGCGCGACACCACCGCGTATCTCTGGAAGGTGAAGGAGAAGACGTACGCGGCATCGAAGCTCACCATCGTCGCGCCTTCGCGCTGGATGGCGCGCCTCGCCGCCGAGAGCCCGCTCCTGGGCCGCTTTCCGGTCAAATACATCCCGAATGGAATTGACCTGACCGATTTCCGGCCCATCGACAAGAAGGCGGCGCGCCAGGCGCTCGGCCTGCCGCCGGAGAAGCGCGCGCTTCTTTTCCATGATCCGGGCGTCGGCGGAGAGCGCAAAGGCCGTCCGATGCTGCGCGAGATCGTCGACCGCGTCTTGACGACGCGGCCCGACACGTCGGTGCTGATCTTCGGCCGCGGCGCGGCCGAGTGGGCGGGAAGCAAGCCGAACGTGTTCACGATGGGGGAAGTGCTCGACCTCGATCGCCTGCGGACGGTTTATTCCGCCGCCGACCTCTTTGTTTTTCCGACGCTGGCCGAGAACCTGCCCAACGTCGCGCTCGAGAGCATGGCCTGCGGCACGCCCGTCGTGGCGTTCCCCGTCGGCGGGATGCCCGACATCGTCATCCCGCGCCACTCCGGCGAGTTGGTGTCGATCAAGACCGCGGAAGCCGTCGCGACGGCGGTGGAAACGCTTCTGCCGGAAGACGAGCGTCTCGCCGACATGGCCATCAATGCCCGCAAGCTCATGGAAAATGAGTTCAGCCGCGAGAAGGAGCTGGCCGCGTTCCTGGCGCTCTACGGATCGCTCACGGGAAACGGATGACGTATCCACGCGTGCTCATTATCAGTCCCAGCGTTTTTAATCAGTACACGGGCACCGGGGTGCTGCTGACGAATCTTTTCCGCGGCTGGCCGCGCGAGAACCTGGCCATTGTTCACGGCGATCCGATTCCCGCCGACGACGCCGTCTGCCCGCGCGCCTTCAACGTCGGCCTCGACGAAATTCATTGGACGGTCCCTTTCTCGTGGTTCCAGCGAACGCGAACCGCCGAGCGCGCCGACGCGGCGGCCGGCGGCGCGGTTCGTCTTCACGCGGGCGGAACGGGATGGCGTCGCGCGCTCAAGCGCGTCCTGGGGTCGGAGCTTCCCTGGACGGCCGCGCTTTCACCCGCGCTCACGGCCTGGGTGGAATCGTTCAAGCCGGAACTGATTTACGTTCTGCCGGGCGGCCCCTACATTCGCCTCGCGCTCGCGGCCGCGGAGCGATGGCGCGTTCCGCTGGTGGCGCACATGATGGACGACTGGCCGAGCGCACCACTCGGTGGCGGCCTCGGCAGCCTGGTCCAGGCGCGTCTTCGCGGCGATCTTCGTCGTTTGTTCGAACGCGCCCAGGCGCCGCTGGCCATCTCCGACGAGATGGCGACGGCCTACGCTGATCGCTACCACCGCCCGTTCCAGGCGTTTCAAAATCCGGTGGACCTCGAGGCCCGGCTGCCGTTGGCTCGCCGCTCGTGGACGCGGGGCGACGAGTTCCGGTTGATCTACGTGGGCTCCATTCTTCCGAACGCGCAGCTCGAAAGCCTGGCGGACATGGGACGCGCCGTTCAGTCGATGGCGGACGGGGGCGACCGCGTGCGGCTCGACATTCACAGCGCGTGGGCCGCGGGCCACGCCGCGGCGCTCTCCGCCGGCGGCGCCGTGGGTCTCCACGACGCGCTCGATGAGGCCCACGTTTTCCCGGCGCTGGCGGCGGCCGACCTTCTGGTGCTGCCCGTGAATTTCGACGAGGCCAGCCAGAAATTTATCCGCTACTCCATTCCAGCCAAGGTTCCGTTGTACCTGGCGTCGGGAACGCCCGTTCTTGTTTACGGACCGCGGGCCGCGGCCGTCGTGTCCTACGCCGAACGCGACGGCTGGGGGCGGGTGGTGAGCGTCCGCAGTTCAGGCCAGCTCCGCGACGCCATCGGTGGTCTCATGGCCGATGAAGTCGAACGCCGCCGGCTGGCCGAAACCGCGCTGAGCGTCGCCCGCGCCCGGCACGATGCCGCGCGGGTGCGGGAAGATTTTCAATCCGTCCTCCGGAAAACGGCGGCGGTGCCGTCGTGACGCACGGCGCGGTCCGCCATCACGACGAGAACGCGGCCGCGTTCCTCCGCCAATACGGGGACGATCCGGTCTTCCAGGAGCGCCTGCGCGTGTGGACCGATGTGTTGTCTTTCTGGGCCCGGCGTGGCCTCACCGCGGTCGACCTCGGCTGCGGTGGCGGCGTGTTCACCTTTCTCCTCGCCGATCTCGGTCTCACCGTCACGGGCGTGGACGGGTCTCCGGCGATGATCGCGAAGTGCCGCGCCGAGGCGGCGTCCCGTCCCGTCAAGCCCGCCTTCGTCGAGTCGGAGTTGCCCGCCGCCCTTCCGGGCGCGCCCTTCCAGCTCGTCATCGCCTCGAGCCTACTCGAATATATGGACGACACGGAGGAAACCGACCGATGGTTGGCCGGACTGGTCGGCCCTGGGGGCACGTTGATCGTGTCGCTGCCCAATCGCGCCAGCTTCTACCGTTGGTGGGAAACGCTGCGGTTCCGTCTGACCGGGCGACCGACGTACCGTGCGTTCGTCAAGCGCCTGTCGACGGTCGAGGAAACGTCCGCCCGCTTCGCCCGCCTCGGGTTGTCTCTGACGCAGTTCCGTTATTTTGCCTGGCGCGCCGGCGCTCGCCGCGGCTTCTGGCCGTCCCGGCGCGGCGCCAACCTCTTCGTCGCCGTCTTCCGACGCGCCTGAGGGTTTTTTGATAGAAAGTCGCGGACAAATGTTAGATACCGACAGCCATCCAGCGGCGGCGCTCGCCTGCCCGGTCTGCGGCAAGCCCGCCCGGCCCACGGGCCAGTTTGACGACGTCCGCCTGTACCGCTGCGAGCAGTGCGACCAGTGCTTCACCGACACCGCCGCTTTGCGCCACGTCGAGCGGTACGACGACACGTATTACGCCCACACCCATGAGGGCTGGAATCAGAACCCGGACCTCGGCCTGTTCCGCCGAATCGGCGCCCTCGTCCGCGCGCACAAGGCGGACGCATCGGTGATTGACGTCGGTTGCGGGCGCGGCGATCTTCTGCAGTTCCTCAAGCGCGAGAATCCCGCGTTACGTTTGACGGGCATCGACCTGTCGCCGCCCGCCTCTCTTCCCGGCGTCACCGTCGTCAAAGACGACTTCACCGCCCACGCCTTTCCCGAGCGCTTCGACGCGGTTGTAAGCCTGCAAGCGATTGAGCACATGGGGGAGATCGACTCGTTCGTCCGCAAGTTGCGCGACGTGATGGCGGACGATGGCCTTGCGATCATCAGCACCGTCAACGACCGGAGCATTTCCTACGACGCGGCGCGTTTCCTGCGCGCGGCGGGGTGGCCGGTCGCCTACCAGCGGCTCTATAGCCGCCACCACCTCCAACACTTCAATGTCACCTCGCTGACCACGCTCATGGAGCGCTCCGGCTTCACGGTCCGTCAGGTGATGCGTCACAACGAGCCGCTTTTTGCCGTCGACATGCCCCCAGGCTCGCGGTTGAAACGCGGCCTGCTTCGCGCCGGCGTCGCCGCAACGTTCGCGCTCGGGACGCTGACCGGCCGCACGGTTCTGCAAACGATTGTCTGCACCAAGCGGGCCGACCGTGGTTGATCGCCGCCCCGATCTCTCAGTGGTGGCGCCGGTCTACAATGAGGCCGGGAACGTGGCCGAGCTCGCGCGCCGCATCGTGGCCGCCGTCGAGCCCGTGACGACGCGTTTCGAGGTCATTTGCGTTGACGACGGAAGCGTCGACGGCACCGCCGAGGCTCTCGCGGAGCTGCACAAAGCGGACCCGCGCATTCGCGTGATCAGCCTCTCGCGGAATTTCGGACATCAGCAGGCGCTGACCGCCGGTCTCGACCATGCCAGCGGTGAACTGATCGTTACCATGGACGGCGACCTTCAGCATCCGCCCGAGCTCATTCCGCGCCTCATCGAAGCGCAGAAGACCGGCTTCGACATCGTTAACACTGAGCGCGTCTACGCGGCGGGCACCGGGCCGTTCAAGCGCGCCACTTCATCGCTGTTCTATCGGTGGATCAAGTGGCTGTCGCGGACGCCGATTCAGACGGGGGGCCGCTCCTCGAGGCGATGCCTCCCTGGCAGGGCGGCGGCGACATGATCAGCTCGGTCACGTTCGAGAAGACGACGTGGAACGTGCTC
>JBBRXR010000104.1:0-5993 GCA_038238485.1 Elusimicrobiota bacterium
AGCGCCTGGCTTCCGACCCGCGCTTCGTGGCGGTGGGGGAAATCGGCCTCGACTACGCGAAGTGTCCGATTCCCCATGAGCGCCAGATTCAGGCCTTCGAAGAGGGCCTCGACCTCGCTCACCGCCTCGACCGGCCTGTCGTCATCCACTGCCGCGATGCCTACGACGATCTCATGCCGATTCTGCGGGCCCATGACAAGCACCGGAGGCCGGATGTCGTTCCGGGCGTCGTCCACTGTTTCACGGGAAACGCGGACAACGCCAAGGAAGTCGTCAATCTCGGCTACTTTCTCGGCGTCGACGGTCCCGTGACCTATCCGAGCGCCACCGCGCTGCGCGACGCACTCGACGCGGTTCCCTTCGAGTCGTTCGTGCTGGAAACCGACAGCCCTTACCTGCCTCCTCAGTCCCGGCGCGGCCAGAGAAACGAACCCGAATGTCTGCCCGAAATCGGCCTTCGGCTGGCCGCCCACAAACGCCGGACGCCCGCCGAGGCGGCGGACGCCTGGCTCACCAACGCCCTCCGCCTTTATCGCCTGCCGCCGCTCTAGCGTTCTCGCTGGTTTGTCACGAGAATTTCACCACGAATCTCCTTGAAAGATGGGGGGCTTCCCCATAAGTTAAAGCGCTCTTCCGTTTCCCCGACTCACAGACGAAAAACGGCAAACCCCGCGTAAGCGGGGCATCGCAAAGCCAACGGCGCCGACTGCCTGGACGAACCAGGCAAAGGCGGGCCGGGCCGCCGAAAGGTGAGGAAAGATTGCATCAAGGTCATCGCGCGATTGCGGCTCTGTTCGCCGTCGCGCTCAGCATTCCTTCCCTGAGCTTGGGCGCCGATCCGGCGCCGAAAACCGGCAGTTCTACCGCCCGTCCGGGCCGTCTGCGCCTCCACACCCCTTTGAGGAAGAAAACGGCGACGCCGGCGCCCACGGCCAAAACGCCTGCCGCCCGTCCCAACGCCACCGCCGCCGCGACCCCGTCCAAACCCAAGGGCCCGCTTCTCGACACGCGCCTCGAATCCTTCAACCGCACCGTGGAAGTTCAGCCGCAGGGCGGCGGATGGAAACCCGCCGAGAAAAAGATGCCGCTCATCGGTGACGACAAGGTCCGCACCGGGTCGGCGTCGCTCGCACGCATCCAGCTCGGCGACGGCACGAAAATTCTCCTTCTCCAGAACTCGCAGGCGGAAATGCAGTCGCTCACCACCGTCGAGAAAAGCATCCGTCTTCTGCGCGGCCGTCTGCGCGCCATCGTCCGCAAGATCAAGGGCGGCAACAATTTCAAGATCACCACGCCGGTCGGCGTTGCGAGCGTTCGCGGAACCGATTTTGAAGTGGCGGTGAACGACGACGGATCCGACATGGAAGTGAGCGTGTTCGAGGGCTCGGTGGCGATCTCGAAGCTGGGCGACCTGAGCAAGGAAGTGGTGTTGAACGCGGGTGATCGCATGAAGTTTGGCATCGAGCAGGAGCTGTCCGACCCCATCCGCTCGGGCGCGGTGCCGCCGGCTCAACGCCTCGAGATGAGAAATGAAGTTCAGCTCGCGTCCGCGAAAGACGCCATCATTTCCATGGCCGCAGAAGAGTCGCGCAACGCCGATTTTCAGGTGGGCAAGTCGCTCATCGATGTCAACGGCCAGCGCGTGCGCACCGAGGAGTACATCACGCGCGCCGCCGCCAACGAATTCAAGCTCGTCGTCCTGAACCAGCGCGCGACTCGATTCGACTATTTCACCTACACCGGCACCTTTAATAAGGATCTGCCTGAAGATCTCTCGGTTGCGCTCCGGGAGAGCCGTGGCGCGCTGGGCGCCACCGCCCCCGACTATTACCTGACATCGTACGAGACGCTGATGTCGAACACCGTCGACAACATTACGGAATCGGCCACCGGCGGCCACCTGGTGAAGATCGACGTGACGAACGGAATTTACACGCTCACAGACCCAACGGACCCGACGAACACGCGCACCATCGACGCCGCCGTGCTCCAGACCGACGGCTCCTACAAGATCTACAACCCCGTCAACGACACGTTCAGCCGCGTGACCGCCGCGAACCTCACGGAAGCGATCAAGATTTCCGTCCTCGACTCCAACACCCTCTCCTACCGCGACCTCGCCTCGGGCGACGTCTATTGGAAAACGCGTTTCAACGGTTACAGTTCTGCCATCAACAGTATCCTGAAAACCGTTTTCTCGAAGAAGGCGGGCGTCACCAACGCGCTGGCCATCGACCTGGACTCCGATTTCTCCAACGCGCCGATCACGACCGTGATGGAGCAGCCTTCGGGCGCAAACAACCTCCATAACCGGCTCAGCGTGTACTACAGCGACGGTTCGAAAACGGTCTACGACACTTTCATCGTGGATGACGAGGGCAAGCTCGCACCGGCGTCGACATTCGACGGCCTCTCGAGCGGCGCGGCCTACAAGAACGAGCTCGACAAGTGGAATTACGAGCAGAAGGTGACCTCCACGGAGATGGGCGGCAGGTCGATCGACCTGGTCGTCGACCCGCGCATCGGCACCCAATCGGGGCTCATCCCATTAGGACGCGCATCCTGATCGCCGCGACGCTCGCGCTCGCGTCCGCCGCGCAGGCGGGCGAATTCATTCCGGTCACTGTGGCGCAGTTCTCGACCGGCCAGTGGTTCTTCGATGGCAAGAAGTCGGCGCTGGGCGGCAACGCCGGCGTCCAATTCGTGCCTGCGTATAAATTTTCGGACAAGTTCGCGATTCTTCCGACGGTGGAATCCAACTACCGCGGCACCCGCTCGGCCGAAGAACTATCCGGCGGCGCGACGCTTTTTCAGGACACGTGGGAGAACGCGCTGGGCGTGAAGGCCGTGATGTCGCCGACCGAGAAGTGGACCTACCGCGCACGCGTTTCCGGGCGCTCGAAGTGGTACCGCGAAACATCGGACGAAAAGTGGACCGACGGCCTTTACGATTACCAGTCGGCCTCGGCGGGGGGGGAAGCCGAGCGGAAATTCGGCAAGGCCTCGATCGCGGCGGGCTACGACTTTACCTACCTGCATTTCCCGAATTATCAATCGCTCGAGTCGAGCCAGTCCGGTGACCAGGCCCGCGAGCTGGCGGGCACCGATGTTCTGGACTCCAATATCCACATGCTTTCGCTTCGCGGCCATGCGCCGCTGCCGGCGCGCTTCAACATCGACGTGGCGGGCTACATGGCACCGCGGTTGTACTCCGACCAGCACGTCGTCGTGCTGAGCGGCCTGTTCGCCGACACCAAGCGCGTCGACACCACGAGCGGCGTCAACGTATCGCTCAACCGCGCGTTCCGCGGGCCGATGTCGTCGATGATGGCCGTGTCCCTGTTGTATGGCTACCTCGGCCTGCAGTCGAACCAGAATCATTACGACGCGCGCCTGACGACTTTCATCCCGGACTTCTACGACTACGACCAGCAGTCGGTGGGCCTGCAGCTGCAGGCGGGCTTCGGCCACACCTACGCGGGCCCGATGACGGCCGATTTCGCAACGACCTACGCGCGCCGCAATTACCGCTCGCGTCCGATCCAGGACACGGACGGCTCTTACATGTCGGAGAAGCTCGACACGACGGAGACCGCCGTTTCCGCCGGCTTCGGATACCCGCTCACGCGCAACATCCGCGCCCGCGTGTCGACGACCATCGGACGCAGCCGGTCAAACAACAAATTTGAGCAGCTCTATCGCTACAACTACACGAACGCGAATTACCAGTTTGGATTCGTCTATGAATATTAATAGGAGCGCCATCCGCCGGGCGGGACTGTTCGCGGCGATGGCCGCGGCGGCGATGCTTCGCGCTTCGGCGGCCTTCGCGCTTCCCGACGCGATCACCACGCTCCTCGTCGACCCGGGCACCGCCAATGGAACCATTCTGCTCCGCTGGACCGCGCAGACGAACGGCGCTTCTCAGCCGGCCACGCGCTACGTCATCAAATACCGATTCAACAACACGATCACCAACGACGCCGACTGGAACAACGCGTACAGCATCCAGGAACCGCCTGTCAACGTCGCGCCGCCGACGCCGGCCAACCCGGGAACCTCCGAATCCCTTCTCGTCACGGGCCTTGCGCCCGGCACGGTATACGGGTTCATGGTGCGCGCGAAGGACGCCTCGGACAATTTGGGTCCGACCGCGACCTCCGACAGCCGCACCGCCATCGCCACCGCGCCCTGCCCGCGCGATGCGAATGACGGTTTCGGCGTCACCGCGCCCTCGATGTCGCCCACGACGCTCGCCGCAGGCAACGTTGCGATCACCACTATTTCGATGACGGTAAATGGCGCGGCCTTTCTGGTGGGCGGAAAGATCGCGATGCGCGTTCCCGATTTTTTCCCGTGGCCCCAGACTGCGAACACCAGCCAACCCGGCTACACGACCTTCTCTACCACCACCGGAACCCTCGCGTTGTCGGTGGACGGGCAAAACGCAATCCTTACCGTGCTCAGCGGCACGCTTCCTTCCGGCGCGGTGGTTAAGTTCTTTTACCGCTCGCAAACCTGCCAATTGGGACTTCATCCTTTTCGCATCTCGACCCAGTACAAGGACTGCGGCATCCTTTCGGACACGGGCTATCACGCGGACCTGGGCGTGGTGGCGGGGCTCTCGCACTTCGTCGACTTCAAGACTTTCGATATCGCAGCACTCGTCGGCCAGATCACACCGGTTGACTTCCGCGTGACTGATTTCTGCGGCAACACGGTGCCGCTGAGTGCATCCGCGTCCGTTCCCGTGAGCGCGGTGAATTTCGACGCCCTTAACAACCTCGTGCCGGACCCGAACGCCCAACTCTCCAATTTCTCGAACATGGCGGCCGCGTCAACATCGTTGACGATGACTCTCTCGACGGGAGCGACCACGGGCACGGTCTACTACAGGATCTTCAGCGCGGCGAGCAAACCAAACAACCGGCTCCAGATCCTCCAGACAGACCTGCAGAATCCGCAAGGCACCTGGATACGCCTGGCGAACGTGCGTCCGCTGGCCAACGGTATCGTCAATTCTTCGGTCGATACCGGCACCGTGGTTCTCGGCCAGAAAACGGTAACGTTTACGCCGGACGCTGATGGCGTGGGCGACTCCGTCGCCGTCAACTTTTCACTTCCAGAACGCCTGCCTTGGGTGGTGGAGATCTCCGCGGATAATTTCGCAACGATCACCCGCCGGTTCTTCGGCGACGAGCAGGACGCGCGCGTGACGTGGGACGGCTTCACCGAAGGCCAGCCCGGCATCCCGCCGTCGATCGGCGCGTCGGGCCTCTACAAGGCCCGCATTTCGCTCACCGGCGGAACGATCACCGACAACACGCTCTCTTTCACCCTCTCGGCGGCGGGTGTTCACGGCGTCGTGCAAGACAACTTCGCGCAGCCGCTCGCGAACGTGGACATCCAGATTTTCGGCCCGACCAACCGTTACGCCCGGTCCGACGCCAACGGCTTTTACGACGTGAATGGTCTCAAGGGCGGGACGTACCAGATCCGTTTCCAGAAGACCGGTTACTCGCACATCGAGATCACGGCGAACCCGACGGTCGGTAGCCTCTCGCTGGTGCCCGCCGTTCTCACGCGCGAAACGATCCTGAGCTTGGTGGTCACGCGCCCCGTGAGCGACCGGATGGAAGAAGTATGGGGCCAGGTCCGCGCGAACAATTCTGATTGGAGCAAGCAGGCGTGGGGCACCGTCCATTTCGGCCGCGGCAAAGACACCGGCGACGCGGGTGACCTGTACAACAACGTGCCGACGCCGTACACACCGATCACGCTGACGCCCAGCGTGCAGTACCGCGTGCACTTCGAGGTACCGAATCTCAGCGTGAATGACTTCAACGTCACGCTCGGTACGGTCGATACCTCGATGCCGATCGCCCTTCAGGCGCGCGCCAACATCGAAGGAACGGTCCAACTCGCGGCCGGCTCGAACCCGAACGGAACCTGGATTTCCGTCGAAGCGGGACCCGACGCCAATCAGGACCAGG
>JBBRXR010000105.1:0-5960 GCA_038238485.1 Elusimicrobiota bacterium
GAAGGCTTTGAGAGCGACTTCGGTGTCGCAACGTGTTTTAAAAGAATGACCTAGCGATACCAGCTCAGCTCGAAGCTCGGCATGATTGTAGATCTCGCCGTTCATGACGACCCAAACGGACGCATCTTCGTTCGAGACAGGCTGCTTGCCGCCCTCGACATCGATGATGCTCAATCGGCGCATCGCCATCGCGAAGTTGCCGAAGTCCGCGTGTCCCGCGTCATCCGGCCCGCGGTGGCGAATCCGCTCGTTCATACGGTGGAGAAGGTCCAGGCTGACCCGCCGATCGCTGAAATTAAGAAGTCCGACAATTCCGCACATAAATCGGTTACCGCGCCCCGACCAGGTCGCCGCTGATGCGGCCGAGCAGCTCTTTCAGGCGCGCCTGATAGAACTCGGGCGCGTACGAGCGCTGGTAAAGGCGGGAGGCGCCGGTCACGACGTTCCTAGCGCGCTCGGGATCGTTGAGCGCTTCGAGAATTCCCTTCGCGAACGACGACGGATCGACCTCCGCGAGCACCGCCTCCTGATCGGTCAGGATCTGCGTGTGCGTGGGATGCCGGGTGGCGACGATCGGTTTTCCGCTCGCGAGGTACTCATAAATCTTGAGGGGCGTGTTGGTCCCCTTCATTCGGGGCGATACCAGCACGTCGGCGCGCCGCATGAACGCTTTTGTCGCGTTCGGAGGCAGGTTGCCGGTAAAGATCGCCGATCCCGAAACGCCGAGATCGACGGCGCGTCGCCGCATCGCGGCGGCCTGCTCCGGCGTTCCCCCCACCAGCACGAACAGCGCGTCGGGTCTCGACGCGAGGACCTCGGGAATACCGTCGATGAGCATCGGCAGGCCCTGGTACGCCTCAAACGTGCCGGAGTAAAGGATGACCTTGCGGTTGACGTAAAGGGCCCAATCCACAACGTCGTTGCCCGTTTCCACGACGTCGGCCGGAAAGTCGACGCGATCGAAAAGGGTGTTCTCGATCAGCACGCTCGGAACGCGCATCCGCATGTCGTCGACGGTTTTCTGCAGATCGGGGCAGATCGTGATGATGCCCGCGGCATTCTTGAGCGAGAGCTTCTCAAGCCATTCGAACGACTTGATCAGCACGGGGTTCTGGGTGAACTTGAAGTTCCGCAGCTGCTGCGGAAGGCTCGAGTGCATGTCGTAGAGAACCTTCATGCGCCAGAAAAAAAGTTTATAGACGAGGCAAAAAAACGCGGCCTCCTCATGCGCATGCACGAAATCGTAGCGATTCGTCAGCAGCTGCCAGAACCCCTTGAAGAAAAGAGGAACGTCCAGGACCAGTTTCGCCAGCGACGGACCGATCTTCACGTTCCTGATGAACGGAACGCGCGCGCTGCGCAGGATGCGAACGCCGGGGATGGCGACGTCCTGGCCAATCGGATAGGTCACGATGTCTACCTGATGACCGAGCGCCGCCATCGTGCGCGTGCGGAAATAGACGCTGAAGGGCGTGCCGCGCGCCTGAAAAAACGGCTGAGGAACAATCATCAACACTTTCATCGCGTTATCCAACGACCTTCTCGATGTGGTAGCTCTGGATGTTTTTCGAATGGGTGAAGAGGATCAGCTCGCCGATCAGTCCGATCGAGGCGGACTGAACGCCGATGACCATGAGAAGCGTGCCGAGGATCAGGAGCGGGCGCTGCGATATGGACTGTTCATATACGTACTTCACGTACAAGAGGTAGAAATTGACGACGAAGCCCGACCCGATCAGCATGACACCGAGCGATCCGAAAAAACGGAGCGGACGCTCAACGAAGCGCCCCGTGAACATGAGCGTCACCAGATCGAGCAGGCGACGGACGTAGATTCCGACGCCGTAAAAGCCGTGCTGATTGATTTCGCGCCGCTGGCGCACCTGAACTTCCGCCACGCGGAAGCCCTGACGCGCGGCCAGCACCGGGAGGAAGCGGTAGTTGTCGCCGTAAACCGGAAACTCCTCCACCGCCGTTCGCTTGAAAAGTTTGAGCGTGCAGTTGGTGTCGTGCAGGTCTACCTGGGCAACCCGGCGCACGAGCCAATTGTAAGCGGCCGTTTGGATCTGGTTGAGGCGGCTGTCCACGCGAACGACGCGCCAGCCGTTCACGAGGTCGAAGCCCTCGTCGATCTTGTCGAACATCTTGCTGATCTCGCTGGGATGGACCTGCATAAAGGAGCCGAGCGTGAGAATCAGGCCGCCGCGGGCGTGCGAAAATCCCACCATCATGGCCACAGACATACCGTAGAAACGCGGAAGCCGAATGATACGGAGATTGCGGGCAACCGCATGGAGGGCCGCCACCGCGGACTTCATGGCGGGGTCTGTTCCGTCGTCAACGAAAAGGAATTCGAAGCTGCGCCCTTCGCGGGTCAGGAGCTCGGCGACTTGCGAGTAGGTACGGGTGGCGTCTTCAAGGTGCCTGTCCACATACACAACCACCGAAACGTCAAAGACGTCCACCCGCGGGGTGACCGCCACGGCCGGACTTTCCGTCATCTCTTCCAACATTAGCCCCTCCCCTCCGCCATCGGAATCGTCTTCACAGCAATAATCGATTTTCCGTCCGTCTCACCGGTTGAGACGATGTACTCAGCCAGGATTCCGGTCAGGAGAAAATGAAAAGCGGTCCCCAGGACCAGGAAGGAAATGCTTGGCACAATCACCGATTTCTCTGACGAAAAAGAGTACTGCGAAATCGAAAAAACGAGCAGGACCGCTCCCAGGACCAGAAACGGAAAGCCGAGGATGGCGAACCAGTACATCGGCTTGCGAAGAAATCGGGTGATCAAAAGAATCGTCATCAGGTCCGCGATCACAAGGAAAATACGCGAGAGCCCGTATTTCGATTTGCCCGTCTTTCTCGGGAAATGGCTGACCGGGATCTCAGCCGTACGCGCCCCCGTCAGGGATGAGGCGATGGCCGGAAAGAAGCGGTGCATGTCCGAATAGAATCGGATGGGCTTTAGAAACCGGGACTTGTAGGCCTTGAGGCTGCACCCGTAGTCGTGGAGTCTCACGCCGGTGAATGTCGAAATCAGCCAGTTGGCGATGCGGGACGGCAACGTGCGGGTGAGGAAATCGTCCTTACGCTCATGACGCCACCCGCTCACCACGTCGAAGCCCTGGTCCATCTTGGCCAGCAGCTTGTGCATGTCGGCGGGGTTGTTCTGAAGATCACCGTCCATCGTGATGATGATTTCGCCGCGGGACGCCTGGAAACCAGCCGACATGGCCGGGGTCTGGCCATAGTTCTGGCGGAACTTGACGACGCGGAGTTCAGAATGAGCGGCGGCAAGGCCTTCACAAATATGAAACGTGCGATCGCTGGATCCATCGTCAACGAATACGATCTCGTAGGACTTCCCGAGTTTATCGGCTTCCCGCTGAATGGTGGCGAACAGGTTTTCCGCGCACTCCTCTTCATTGTAAAGCGGGACGACAATCGATAACGCGGGCGCCTTGGACATCTGATCCTACTGGGTTCCGATGCGCGCCGAAATCGATACACGGTGGGTGGACTCAAGACGGTCCGCCGGCGTGAAAGAATAGTCCAGACCGACCTTGTCGATCGGGATGAAGCCCACTTCGAGGTCGAGAAGCTGAATGCCCGCGCCGAAAGAAATGCCGGTGCCGGCGTCGTAACTGGAATCGTATCCCGCTCGGAGAGCGAAGGCGGAGGCAAGGTGCCATTCGATGCCGGCGCGGAAGAGGGAGTTCCGGTCCTGAGCCTTCCCGGCATCCAGAGCGAGGATGACCTTGTCGCCGGCGGGCATGAGGGCAACGCCGCCCATAATTTCCGTCGGAGAATTTTCCGTCTTGCCGGAATACTGAATGTTCGACGCCAGGTTGCGCGCCGAAACGCCCAGGTTCAGGTAGCCCGGGATGGCCCGGTAAAGCGCGCCGACGTCGATGGACGTGCCGTTGGCCTTCTCGCCGAAGATCTGAAGCTCGTAGAGACGGGCGAGAGCGCCCACGGCGATCTGGTCGGAGAACGCCTTTCCGAAGCCGGCCGCGTAGACGTGGTCCCGCGCTTTAAGCTCGCCTAGCGAAGTGCCGGCGGAGTCGAAGGCGTCGGTGTTTCCGTAGTCGAGGGTGGCGACGTCGAAGAGGATCGTGCCCAGAGAACGCACGTTCGAGGTTGTGATATCGCCCATCGGTATCGCGACGGCAATGTCGCTCAGCTTGAAGGAATCCAATCCACCGAACTGCGAGGCGGCGGCTTCGGACGACTTGAAATAACCCAGGCCAGCGGGGTTGTGATACATGGCATTGATGTCGTCGGAAACGGCGACAAACGCGCCGCCCATGCCCGCCGGACGCGCTCCTTCCTGAAGGGTGAGGATGGTCGCGGGCGAGGTGCCGGCGTTCTTGTCGATCGCCTGCGCCGTGCCGGCCGCGGCCATTGCCGAGACGAGGATGAGGCCTGTTAGAAAACGTTTCATCGGATGATTCCCACCTTGCCGGTGCGTTCATCGCCACCGCTCTTGAGGAAGTAGACGTAGATTCCGCTGGAGACTTCGCTGCCGTCGTTGTTCTTGAGATCCCAGAGGAAGGTCGTGACCGAGGCGTCGAGGTTCTTCTCGAGCACGAGGCGGCCGGCCGCGTTGTAAATCTTCAGTTCTCCGCCGCCGATGTTGTCGAACCGCATGGTGCGATCGCCGCGGTTGACTCGCGCCGGGTTCGGAAACACCTTGAGCAGCGACAGGTCCGCCGCGATTGCGGCCGACGAAATTAAACCGACGGCAAACGCTGCCGCCAAAATCCTTCTGGTCATGAATCCCCCTTGTCTCATTTGCGCGGACGGCGAGCCGAGCCGCTGACGAAATACTGGTTAACGTACGTGGGCAGCGTGTTCTCCGCCCGCGTCAGGACGAGTCCGAGAAGCGGAGCGCGCTGGGCGTTCTCCACAGTCTGGATGGCCTGGCGCACGAATTTCTTCGGCGTCTTTCCGACCTGGGCCACGAGGCAGACCGCGTCGACGTGGCTCATCAGGAGCGGCACGTCGGCCAGCGGAACGATCGGGGCCGCGTCGAGAATGATGTAATCGAAGCGCTCGCGGAGCTCGCGAATGAGCTCGGCCAGACGAGGCGACGCCATCAGCTTCGATGGGTTGGCCACCGGCTCACCGCCGGTGATCACCGAGAGCCGCTCAAGCCGCGTGGGCTTGAGAATGCTGTCGAGCGGCGCGTTGTCCTGAAGATATTCGTGAAGGCCCTTCTTATCGTTCAGAGCGAGATAGCGGGCCACCGCGCTCTGGCGGAGGTCGCAGTCGACGAGGACGATTTTCTTATCGAGCTCGTTGGCCATGGAGATGGCCATGTTGCACGACGTGGTCGTTTTGCCTTCGCCGGCCATCGCGCTCGAGAAGAGGAGCACCTGGACGGGGCGCTTCTGCGTCATGAACAGGATGCGCGTGCGCAGAAGACGGTAATGTTCGGCTGGAAGCGACTGCGGGTTATGAAGGGTCACCATCTGGGGCGACACCTCGCCGGCTTTCGCGCCTTCCAGATTGCTTTTCACCGGATACAGGTCGGGGATCGCGGCCAGGATCGGCTGCTTGAACGAGCGCTGGGCGTCTTCGACGCCGCGAACCGATGAATCGGTCAACTCGCGGATCAGCACGGCGATACCGCCGGCCGCCAGCGAAAGGAACAGGCCGAAACCGGCGGCCTGCCACGGAAGCGGCCAGGTCGGAAGGAGCGGTTTTTCAGCTTCCTCGAGAATACGAACGTTGCTGCCGTCACCGAAGGTGGCGAGGCGCAGGTTCATCTGCGCTGCTTCGAGGCTCTGAAGCAGGCTGCGGTAAATGTCTTCGTTCACGTTCTGCTCTTTGGCTTTCGCGGAGACTTCGTCTTCGGAAATGTAGGCCGACCCCTGCTCGAGGTTGCCCTGGCGCTTGCGAAGGAAGCCAATCTCGGTGTTAACCTCGCGGAGCTGCCGGAGCGCCTGGGCATA
>JBBRXR010000106.1:0-5949 GCA_038238485.1 Elusimicrobiota bacterium
CTGTACGGCGGGACGCTGGGACAGCTCGTGTTCCCCGTGGTGGTCACGGTCCAGTTCGTCCGCCAGAAAGAGCCGGTCGGCGTGTTCGCCGGCGTGGTGTGGTTCTGCGAGAACCTTCTCAACATTGCCCGCTACGCGGGCGACGCGCGTTCGCAGGTCATTCCGCTCCTCGGCGGCGGCGAGCACGACTGGGCCATGATTTTTTCCCGCTGGAACGCGCTGGAGGCCGACACGGCGGTGGCCGGCGCCATCCGGTTTGCGGGCTGGTTCGGCCTGGTGGCGGCCGCCGCCTGGCTTTTCCACCGCTGGAATACGTCCGAGGTGCCGGTGGCGCCTCTCCCGCCTCCCGCGGTCTAGCCGTCATCGACGGAAAATCGTGACATGGCGTTTCAGAAACGCTAAATTAATTCCGCGCGGAAAAACCTCTCCCCCCTACCTCCGCGCCCGAGGCTTCCCGATGATGAAGTTGCCGCGCTTTGCCCGACTGACCCCGTTTGCCCTCCTGGCCCTTTTCGGTTGCGCCGGCACGAACGCCGTGGTTCAAAAACCCGCCGCGATCGTGCTGGACGTCAACGAGGAGCCTGCCGCTCTCGGCCCCATTGAGAAGGCCGATTTTTCGCCCGACACGTGGGTGTATCGCAATCCCGCCAAGAGCCCGCTCGAATACGCGCAGATCATTCTCTCGCCCGTGAAGGTCTATGAGAACATGGCGTCCGAAGTGAACAAGCGCGACCGCCGGAACCTCGAGGACGTGGGCGCGTCCTTCTCGCGCCGGCTGGCGCGCCTTCTCGCGAAGGATTACATGCCGGTGACCAAGCCAGGCCCCATGGCCCTTCGCGTGGAGATCGAACTGCTTGAGCTCAAGCCTGGTATCCGCCTCTTCCAGGCGCGCCGCGAGAAAACAAAACTCCCGCACAACGTTTCGGGCACCAAGCTCGAAGCCGCGTGCTACGACTCCGTGACGGGTGAGCTGATCTTTGCCGTCTCCACCTTCTACCAGGGCGACGAATACGCGGCGTACAAAAGTCCCGTCCTCATCAAAAACCTGCGCGGGGCGTTCGGCGAATGGTCGGAGCACTTCAAGAAGCGCTTCGATCAGGAGATGACGTTTAACTAGGCTTTCGCCAGATCGTCGATCAAGTTCTGAAGGCGGGCGTCGTCCGGTTTGCGTTGGCCGACATAGACGTAGATGTTTTTTCCCGGCATGAGGAAGGACAGGACATGGATGGGCTGCTGCGCGGTGCCGAACACGAAGCGCGTCGCGGGAATCGGGCGTCCGGCCCACGTCACGGACGTTTCCGCGGCGGAGATCGGAATCTGGGAGTGCCATTTCGGGTTCGACTTCATCGCTTCATCCCAGGCGTCGAGCGGGCTGATTTGACCCGCGTCTGGCGCTGCGACGAGAAAGCCCACCTGCCAGTTATTGAAGTCCGTCTCCGGCATGATCACGATTTTCGCTGGGCCCGCGTCCTTGTCCGATGAGAAGAACAGTCGCGATGCGGGCAGGCTCATTCCCAGCTGCGCCTCGGCTTTCGTCCGTTCTTTCTCGATGAACGTCCCGAAATGCGCCTGTCCCTTCGCGGTCAGCCCGATCCGCGTTCCCTCCACGCTCAGGTACGATGCGATCGTGTTGAGCGTCACGGCGATCACAAGCCCCATGCCGAAAAAAGCCGTAGCTCCCGCCGTCAGCAGCACGCGCAGGACCGGTTCCACCGGCTTGTCGGTGAACAGGCGCCGGTTGCCCTGCATGAGCAGGAAAATGACGAAGCCGAGCGTGAACAGCACGTTCATGGACGAGATGGACCACGCCAGCTGCGGATACGTCGGGCTTGCCAGGTATTTCATTTGCGGGAATGCCGGGAACAGGAGGGCCGGAGCGAAAATCAGCATCGGCAGGCAGAGCACGAGGTAGAGGCGGCGCGCCCAGTTTTTTCGGCGCATGATCATCACGATGACGACGATCAAGAACGCCTGCCAGACCAGCATGTTCATCATCCGGCCTGTCCCCGCGAGCGGTCCTCCGACGCCAAGGCCCAGGAGCGTCAGGACCACGCCGAAGGCGATATCGATGCCGCAGAGAAGCGTCAGTTGGTGTGCTCGGCGCTCGTTGTCAGCGGAGAGCACCGGTCCTTCCAGCGTCACCGGCACCCGGCCCAGGACTTCAGTCCGGCCAGATAATCTTCCCAGCTTCCCTGGCCGTCGGGAATGTAAGGGCGGGCGCGCGGGTTCTGACGCAGGTTTTCCTTCATCGCGGCGGCGCTTTCGTTGAGGCTGTTGCAGGCCTCGTGGGTTTTTCGAAGCTTGGCCAGCGCGATACCGCGACCCATGCGGTTGTTCGACAGGCCGTCGTACCGTTTCGCCTTGATGAAAAACGGCGCCGCGCGATCGAAGAAGGTGAGCGCCTTCTCGAGCCGGTGGTCATACGTGATCGTCTTGTCGAGGAATCCGGTCTTGCGGTAGGAGTCGGCCTGCTTTTCGACGGCGGCCGAGGCCAGCAGGTGGCCGTATTCGTTGTAGGCGAGCGCGAGCCCGAGGTCGTCGTTTTCTTTCTGAAGATCGGCGATGGCCTCGCGAAGGAGGCGTTCCGCGGCCACCGGGCGGTCGGTGCGGGTATAGAGTTGGCTGGCCTCGGCGATCTTCTTGCGAGGATCCATCGTCGGGGCGGCGCGCGGCCCGGCGCAGCCGGCGAGCGACAGGAAAAAAAGGGCGAACAAAAGTGGGCGATCGTTCATTGGCGAGATCATAGGTAACTTCTCGGACACGATCAGCGAATACCTTATTATGAAATACTCCCACCTCCGTAATTTCCTTGTCATTACTGCGATCTCCGCAGCGCCCGCTTCCGCCATGACGCCTCCGTCCGTTTCGGCGCAGGTGTCGCCGCGCTCGGCGGTCACCGGCCTCGGCACGCCGACGGGCGACGGGCTCGGCGTTGACCTGTTTGTTCGCCAGAGCACGCGCGATCACCTCCAGTCCGGACGCGACCGCGTTTCCAATCCGAACGGCGAGAAAACGGAGACGTGGCAGACGACGCTCCAGCTCGATTACCGCGTCGCCAATCATCTGACCGCCATCGTCTCCGTTCCTCACATCGACTCGACCGCCCATTTCCGCGACCCCGTCAGCGGCAACAAAGTAAGCCAGAAGACGACAGGCCTCGGCGACGTGGCGCTCATCGGGAAATATTCGTTCTTTCGCAACCGCGTGGTCGAGCCAAGCGCCGAGCTTTTCGGACTTTTCGGCCTGGAATTTCCGACGGGCTCCACCACGCTCAAGGACGATGCGGGCGTGCGCCTTCCCATCACGCAGCAACCCGGCTCGGGCGAAATCGATTACATCATCGGCGCCGCCGGCGTCTGGGGCCTGCCGCGCGTCACGACCTACGGCGACGTGAGCTACAAGATTAACGGCCAGACGAACTACCGGTACGGGAATTTCTTCGCGCTGAACGTCGGCGCCAACTACACGCTGCTGAGCGCGCGCTCCGTGAGCCTCGTGGGCGAAGCGAACGTGGAGATCGCCGCGCGCGATACGTCGCGCGAGGGCGGCGCCGGCGTGTTCTCGGGCAACCAGGTGCAGAACACTGGCTCGTCGCGCGCGTATCTTTCGCCGGGCGTTCAGTGGCGGCCGCGCGCGTCGTGGTCGCTGAGCGCCGGTGTACAGATCCCCGTCTATCAGAACCTCAACGGCACCCAGCTCGCCTCCAATCTCATCTACAATGCCGGCGTTTTTACGCGCTTCGGCGATCGCGCGGCGAGATGAGCTCACGGCGCCCGCTTCTCATCGCTTTGGCCACCGCGCTGGCCGTAAGCGCGCCGGTCCTGGCCGGGAAGAAAAAGCCGGTCGAAATGCCCGAATTCACCGGCGTGTCCGCGTGGTTTAATACCGACGCTCCGCCGACCAAGGCGAGCCTGCGCGGAAAGGTCGTTCTCGTCGATTTCTGGACGTACTCCTGCATCAACTGCATCCGCACGTTCCCCAACCTCAAGCGCTGGTACGAGAAATACCGGCCCATGGGTTTCGAGATCATCGGCGTCCACTCGCCTGAATTCGTTTTCGAATCCCGGCCCGACAACGTGAAGGCCGCCATCCAGCGCTACGGTCTTCCTTATCCTGTGGCGATGGACGACGCGCGTGCGGTGTGGAACGTCTACGGAACACGCGCCTGGCCCACCCACGTCCTCATCGATCGCCGCGGCGTGGTCCGAGAGGTGCGCGAAGGCGAGGGCGACCCGGAAGCGACCGAGCGCCTGATTCAGCAGCTGTTGGCCGAGGATTCGGCGGCACCTGTCGATCGGGCGCTCGCGACACGCCCGGTCGAGACGGACTTCGCGAGGATCAAGACGCCTGAAATTTATCTCGGCTATCAGCGGCTCGTCGCCATCGGACAGGCGGATCGGATTATTCCCGACGGAACGGTCGCGTTCAAGGCGCCCGATACGCTCCGGCGCGACAAGTTCTATTTGGACGGGAGCTGGAAGATCGAGAAGGAGTTCGCCTCCCTCCAGTCGAAGGACGGAAAAATTATTCTGCGCTACGAGGCCAACAAGGCAAACATGGTTCTGCGCGCGCCCGCGGAGGTGGTGGCGGAGGTGTGGGTGGATGGCAAACCTGCCGACGCCGCAAACAAGGGCAGCGACGTGGTCATTGAAGCGGGACGCGCGATCGTGCGCATCGGTGAAGCCCGGCTCTACAACCTGGTGTCGACCAAACACGGAGAGCATCGACTGGAGCTCCGGATTTCCGGAGCGGGCCTCGAGGCCTATACTTTCACGTTTGGTTAGGGAAGGGTGCGGAAGGCCGAGGAGCGGGTGACGGGAACCCGCGGAACGATCCGAGGCGCGCGAAGCGGAGACGGACGGTTCTTAACGTCGGGCGACATTCGTGATTCCAGGCGGTGCTGCGTCCCCTGAAACGTCGATTTGACGGCCATACGCGGGGTGTCCTGCGGCGCCGGGTAAGCCGCCATCGGAACGGGCGCAGGAAGAATTCGATACGCCATGGCAGCTTGTTTTGCCGAAACCAGAGCGAAAACCGTCATAATTCCCACCAGCCATAACTTCTTCATGAGTAAAAGCTAACAGGAGTCCGTCCACAGCGCCGGGGGTTTTTGGCTACCATGAGCCGAACGAACGCTCGTCCATCACGTAAATTCAGAGGTAAAGCACCGCCATCTTGAAAACAGCACCGACCCATTCGCGCTTCTTGCGTGGCCTTTTACTGGCCTTCTTCCTGACGGCCCTGCCGTTGGCAGCTCGCGCGGTTGAGACCCCCCCGACGATCACCTCCTCCACCTGCGCCCCCGTCATCGACGTCTCCACGAGCGTCGCGCCGGCCCCTCCGTCGGCCACCCGCCCCAGGCGCCGGACGAGATCGAGCGGCACCGTCCATTTTTCCACCGCCGCCGCGTTCACGCCGATGCCCTGTCCGAGCGTTTCGACGGAGCCGGTCACCGTGGCGTCCCCGCCGCCGCTCGACGTGCTCCAGGAAAAGATCAGCAGTGTTTTCGTCGCCCCCATCGCCTGGGTCGACAGCTTTTTCTTCACCGACCGCGAAGAAATCGAAACCAACCGGTCCTACATGCGCCTGATCACGGGCTACGACTGGATCGACGGAAAAGGGTTCAAGATCCGGCGCGCCATCCGCGTGAAGATCCGAGTTCCCGGGGTGAAGGAACGCCTCCATCTCCTCTTCTCCGACGACGATGAACGCGAAATCGACCAGTCGGTCGCCCCCAATCAGGGCGGAAACCTGACGCGCGGGCCCATCTCGCCCATCGACAACAACGACCGCCGCCGGGCCGGTTTGGGCTACCTGCTGCTGAACACGCTCAACTCGACGCGCATCGATGTGGAAACAGCGCTCCGGTCACACGCCCGCGGAGAACTCACGGTGCGCGTACGCCAGAAAATCCCCATCTCGGAAAAAACGAAGGGGTCGGTCTCCGTC
>JBBRXR010000107.1:0-5911 GCA_038238485.1 Elusimicrobiota bacterium
GTCGCGACGTGGCGGCCCTCGCGGTCGAAGATCTCGCCGCGCACCGCGACGTTGTTCGGGTTTTCAAGAACGAAATAGACGCGGTCATTCAGGCCGTCGCCGTTCGGCGTGATGATGCGCGGGTAAACGTTCGTTTTGTCGAGGGACAGAGACGACGCGCGCGGCGTGGTGCGAAGCTGGTAATTGCCCAGGAACGCCGTCTTCACGCTCACGGTCTGGTTCGTGATATTAAGGATGCCGCCGAGCTTGATCCACGAAACGCCGTTGCTCCAGTAAAGCGCCAGCGCGGCCGGCGTCACGCCAGCAGCGAGTTCCGGCGCCGCCGACGGGCCGCCGCGCGCCACCTGGCCGTTAACCACGTTGTAGCCGACCGACACCGTGGCGTGCGACTGAGGGAACGAAAGATCGTTGACGGCTTGGAGCGTGTCGCCACGCACGAGCTGGAGGCGCACGTTGCGGATGATGGTCGTGTCGCTCACGATCGGCTCTTCGACCAGGATCAGCGTCAGGCTGACGCCGTACTTGTTGAAGCCCGAACGCAGGAGATTGTTGACCTCGCCGGGCATGCGCACGCTCGACAGATGGTCGGGCGCCACGAAAATAACGTTGGTCTCACTGCTCGAGTCGGCGTAGAGCGAGTCAGCGGATTCGTTGCCGTGAGTATCGATGGCCCGGATCGTGTAGAAGTACACCGCGCCGTTCGACTGGTCGGCGATCACGGGCACCGTGATCGGGGTGGTGGTGAGGCGCACCGGCGTCGCGCTCAGCGACGTGCTGCGGTAGACGTGGTATCCCTGAAGGTCCGTCAGGTCGGAGCCGTCGAGGTTCGCCGTCGGAACCTCCCACGACAGCGTGAAGCTATTGCCATTGACCGTTCCCTTGAGGCCCTGCGGTTCTCTCGGCGGCATCAGGTCGATCGGCGTGAAGACCGTGAGCGTCGGACTGACCGCCGACTGCACGCCGTCGCCGTTCACGGCGCGGATGCGGTAGTAATAACTCGTGAGCGTGGTGAGGCCCGAGTCGCTGAAGGCGGCCGTCGTGACTGGCGGCGACAGCGGCGTGAAACTGGAATTGTCGAGGGAACGCTCAACGCGATAGAGCGTGCCCGCGGGGTTGCCGTTCGCGCTCCATGTGATATCCACGCCGTCGAAGCCGAGTTGGGCGACGGCCGGTGACGCGGGGATGGCCGCGAGCGTGAACGTGGTCTGCGCGGGCGTCGGACCCGAAAGGCCGAAGCCGTTGCCCGCGCGCACGGTGCGCGAGACAGGCATGTTCGGCGTGAAGCCCGTTTCCAGATACTGCCGGAGCGGCGTTTGGACCACGAGCGCGCCGGCCGGATGCGAGTTCAGCGTGTAATAACCCGCGCTCGGGGAGGCGGACCACTGCCACAGGATGCTGCTGGTGGTTTGAGCGGCGCCGGTGAGCGTCGCCGGCGTCGCGGGCGGAGATCCGCCCGAATTGACGGGCAGGCTGTTCGCCTGCTGACCCGTGCCGACGCGAATGTCGACGGGTGAGATCTGCCCGTCGTTGTCGATCGTCTTGATGCCGAAGTACTGCGTCACGCCGACGGTCAGGCCCGAGATCACCGAGAACTCCACTGTCCCCGGGGCGTGCGCGGGAGCGACGTTCCGTTGAGAGGCAGCGAGAGAGGCCCACCAGGTTTCCGCGAGAGCAGGGCTGGCCGCGGGGAACGTGGCGTAACGCACGAGGTAGCGATCCATGCCGACCCCGTTCTGATTCGACGGCGCTGTCCAGACGAGTTGAACGTCTCCGTCGACAGCACCGACGGGGGATGCGACCAGGTCGGTGATCGCGTTGGGCGGGTTGAGGATGTGAACGGAGACGCCCAGCGACGAGCTCGGCGCCGCGTGGGCGGGCAGAGCTGTCCCCAGGAGCCAACCCGAGAGGGTCAGCCCAATGGCGGCTATCGCGCGCGCGCGCGATTTATATTTTCGCCAGACGTCCCACATATCTTTTTTGTGCGAGTAGAGACCCAGCTATCCCGTCGTCCACCTCGCGTCCGTGCAGAGCACGGGCGTGTGGACCCTCCCTGATGCAGGGACGGTGACCGTTGGCCACAAGGGCACAGCGGTGTCGTTGAGTCGCTATAACGGCAGTCAGCTCGCGTTCACAAAACCTCCGATGATTTGAACCTGCTTCGAGTTACTGGACCGCCAGCGTGAGCGTTGCTTTGCGCTGAGTCGCGTCGCTGACGACGGTCGGCGTCTTGAGACGGAACCACAGACCACGGATGCCCGACGGAACCACAGCCGTACCAGCCTGCGCGAGCGTGCCGTTGCCGAGCGTTGTCGAGGTCGCAACGATGGCGGAGGTCGTGAGGTCATCGGCAGCCCAGGCGGCGTCGAGGTCGTTGGGAGCCGCGGTCGAGAACTGCGCCGCGAGCGCGTAGATGTCGGTGCCCGGCGAAGCCGCGAGGGTCCAGTTGGTACCGCCCACGGACAACGCATTCGCGCCAGTCAGCGTGTACGTCTCGATGAGCGAGCCGGAGTCGTTGGTCACGGTGACCGACGAGAGCGACACGGACGAGATGTTCACGGCCATCGAGCCGAAGTTGTAGGTCGTCGTGTTGACCGCCAACGACTTCGTCGCGTTGATGCTGACCGTGATGTCGAGGGACTGCGGATTAACCGCGTGCGCCGGCGTCGCCATCGCGAACATCCCGAGCGCCGCGCCGATGAGGCTGAGGCCTAACTTCTTTTTGAGGTTCTTCATTTTTATTCTCCTTATAAATGACTGTTAAAGCGCTTGAACTAACTATTGAACCGCGAGCGTCAGCGTGGCTTTGCGTTGCGTCGCATCGCTGACGACCGTGGGTGTTTTCATTCGGAACCAGAGTCCGCGAACCCCGCCAGGAACCACTGCCGTTCCTGCCTGCGCAAGAGTGCCGTTGCCCAGAACTGTCTGTGTGGCAACGATGGCGGAGGTCGTGAGGTCATCAGCAGCCCACGAGGCGTCGACATCATTCGGCGCAGCAGTCGAGAACTGCGCCGCGAGCGCGTAGATGTCGGTGCCCGGCGAAGCCGCGAGGGTCCAGTTGGTGCCACCCACGGACAACGCGTTTGCGCCGGTGAGCGAATACGTCTCGATCAATGATCCCGAGTTGTTGGTCACAGTGATCGAAGACGTGGACACGGACGAGATGTTCACGGCCATCGAGCCGAAGGCGTAGGTCGTCGTGTTGACCGACAACGACTTCGTCGCGTTGATGCTGACCGTGATGTCGATACTTTGTGGATTTACGGCATGTGCCGGCGACGCCGCGAACGCGGTGCCCACCACGACGGCCATGCCGAGCCATCTTTTTAATCCAGGTTTCATTTGAAACCTCCTTTATTAAGCTGCGCCGATTTTTTGCAAAGCGTCACTTCGCCATCTCCACGTAGAGTTTGCCGTAGTACGTTACGCCGACCACGTCGGCGCTGGCAGGGGCGACCTTCACCACCCACATCAGTTTCTTGCCTGCGAGAGATTTGTCGTTGGGGATCTTCAGCGTGAAGCCAGGATCGGCGAAGCTCGACCCTTCCACTTTCAGCCTTCCTGACTTGATCGCGAGCCAATCGAGATTTCCTTCCTCGTATCCGGTCTGAAGGCTCAATGGTGTGTCGCCGATCGGAACGGGTTTGAGCGAGAGCTCGATCGAATCCGCGCCGGAATTCGCCACCATCATCGTGCGCTTGAGCTCTTTCTTGATGTCGAGCGTCTTGCCGATCACCACGTTCTCGATGACGAGTTTGTCGGGAAGCAGCGTGTATTCCATGTTCCCGAGGACGCCGTGCTTGCGGTTCTTTTCGATGGCGGCCTGCGCTTCGGGGCTCCCGGCGATGGTGAGCTGGAGGTGGCTCCACACGCCCATGTTGAGGAACTCGGCGCCGCTGGTTCTGGAGAAAATGTCCGCCTGGAATTTCTTGCCGTAAAGCGAAGGATCGTCGGGAATCTTGATGATGATGTCGGTGTACGCGCTTTCACCTGAGGGCACGATGAACTGCGTCTGACCGAGCGTGACCCAGTCGATGGTGGGGACCGGTTTGTAGCCGAGCTCCTTGCGGATCGGGGTGATCATCGCGTCGGTGGGGATCTCGGCGCTCATCACGAGATTGATCGTATCGGCGCCGGTGTTGGTGACCTTCATCGGCGTGCCGGCAAGGTCGCGCAGGTTGTAAGTACGGCCGATGCCGAGGTTGTCGATCTGCACGTCGCCAAAGTCCGTTCGAATGCCGCCCGCCGGGGTCGGCGTCGCCTGCGGGTTGACGGGCTCCGCGGCGAACGTCGGCGCGGCGATCATCGCGGCGAAAACGGCGGCTAAAAGTTTTGGGTGGATCCGAGTCATCACTGCCTCCTGATTCATGTTGGGGGAAATTGTGGGCACGTTCTGTCGCGACCGTTCGGCCGTGCCGATGCCGTTAATGTTCTTCATCTGGGATCTTCTTCTCGTCCTGGCTTAAGCCGCGAGGGCGTCCAGCGTCATGCGGGAGAGCGCCTCGTTGATGCGCGACTCGAGAACGTGGCCGGTGTGTTCGGCGTGCGCGTCTTCTTTGGTCAGGGCGTTCATAACGTCCAGGGCCGTGATGTTCTGAAGCGGGCGCACGATGCGATAACCACTCCCTTTCTGGGAGTTCACGATGCCGGCATGGGTGAGGGCCTGAAGGACCTTCTGCGCATAGGCCGGGGGAATGCTTCGGGCGGTCGAGAGACGCTCGGCGTCAATAAACTCGCTCGGCGCCTTCGCCAGTTCGAACAAACACTCGAGGCCGTAGCGGACTTTCTGATTGAGTCTCATATGCTTTCCTCCTCGTCGTCACTTTGTCGCTTGAACCCATCCGGACTGTCACACTCCACTGGTCGGGCAAAAAAAAGACCGCCCCATCCCCTTCGGGATGGCCCGGCTTTCGGTGCCTTTAATCGCTGCTTTTGGCGAGCGGGAAGTTCATGATGGGACGAAATAGAGGCGTCAAATAAACCGCTTTAATTTCGTCTGGTTAAGGGTGGCCTGAATAGGAAGTAAAGTCGACATTTATTTCGAAAGCGCTTATTCCACGCATCGAATTTGATGTTTATTTAAGAAAGTTCAGCATCCCGAAAACGATCAAGACACCAAGTGTCGGAAGGGTCGCTTTGTCTTACGCGGAATGTGACTTATTGCAAGAGGATTATTGGCGGCGGGGAATGACGCGGTAGACCGTTAGGCCGAGAAACGCGGACACGGCGTTCAGTGCAATGTCGTGCACGTCGTAATGGCGGTTGGGAAGGTGGCCCTGAAGGACTTCGTCGAGCCAGCCGGCAAGAAAGGCGAGAACGAAGGCCAACACGTAGGCAGCGCCCTCGTGGCGGATCGTGGGTCGCACGGCGCGGACAAAGAGAACGCCCACGAGTCCATACTGAATGAAGTGGAGTTGCTCTTCCGGTGTGATCACGCGGCGGGCCACCAAGGCATAGACGCCTGCAATTATTACCATGGCCGCGAATCGCCAGGCCTGCCGACTGCGTGAACGAAGCAGGGCCAGAAGCCCGAGCCAGCACGAGAGGAAAAGTACCGCGAGCGTGTAGCGAAGTATGCCGTGTGACCGAAGGGCGGCGAGCGGGGCCGGCACCGAGCCGAGCGTGGCGTAAATGAGGCCAACGTAACCGATGGCGATGGCCCAGTTGGCCGTCCGGCTCGGCATTGAGGTGATGGATGGTTTCATGTTCGGCATGCTCGTTTTTATATCAAAATCCCTCTGGGCGGCGGTCGGTCCAGGGGCGGGGGATAATGTAATATTCCTCCGTAAGAACGCGACTCGCCTCTTCATGCCCCGCTGCCGTCGGGCGAGTTTGTCCACAAGGTTATCCCCAATGCCCACAACTGGTGACTATCCCTTCTAAGCAAGTAACCCAGTGGCTTCCTGAAATCCCA
>JBBRXR010000108.1:0-5907 GCA_038238485.1 Elusimicrobiota bacterium
CGGAACGAGGACTTCGTCGCCTTCTTTCACTCCCGCGACCAGCAGCGCCAGGTGCAGCGCCGCGGTACAGGAGTTCACCCCGACGCCGTACGTGGTTTTGTTCTGCGCGGCGAAGGCCTTTTCGAATTCGGCCGTTTTAGGGCCCAGGCCGATCCAACCGGAGTCGAGAATCTTTTCGAGCTCGGAAAGGATCCGCTTCTTGTTCATATGCGGCTTGAAAACCGGAATCATGATTTCCTCTCGTTTTTATTGGCGCTGGGGATTTTAAACACGGCGATCAAATGAGACGACATCGGCACCGCGTCCTCGACGAACGGGTCGGTGGAGCCGGGCTTGGTGGCGAT
Source organism: Elusimicrobiota bacterium (assembly GCA_038238485.1). Classification (GTDB taxonomy): domain Bacteria; phylum Elusimicrobiota; class Elusimicrobia; order F11; family F11; genus JBBRXR01. The sequence continues at coordinate 345 of JBBRXR010000108.1, forward strand.
GGTCGACACCAGAAGTTTGAAGAGGCCCGACGCCCATTTCGTGGTCGCGCGGCGCGCGCCCAGAAGCGCGCGGCTTCCCGCGTTGATCCACGGGATCACGCAGGCCTCGCTCACGCCTTCGCCCCGCAGCATCTGGGCCAGACTCTCGGCGGTGAAGAAACTGCGATGCGTGTAGTCCGAATGCGACAGCCAGTTGCCGAGAAGCGGATGCGCGGCGTTGGGCACCATGATGCAGCCCACTGCGCCCGGCGCGGCGTACTGGCGGTAAACATCGAAAGCGCGCGCGTGCGCGGACGGTTCGAGGTGCTCGAACAGCTCGAACGAACCGACAATATCGAAACGCCCACGAAAATCATTCACCACGTCCAGTACGTTGCCGTGCCGGAACTCGCCTTTTCCGCGGGCCTGGGCGTCACGCGCCATGGTCTCATCGAGTTCCACGCCCGCGGCTTTCAGGCCGAACGTTTCCGCCGCGCCCAGCGCGAGATCGCCCCTTCCGCAGCCGAGATCGAGAAAGGACGCCGGCTTGAAATTCGGATCGAGCGCGCGAACGGCGTCCATGATCTGGGCCGCCTTCAAGCGGTAGTAACCGGCGTCGGCGTGCTGAACGTGAACGTATCGGGAATCGAAATAGCTCATGAAACAGACACCGCCGCGCGTTTTTTCAAAACACGCGCTTCGATTTCATGGACGATGAGTTTGGCCCGTTCAGTGGCCGAGTGTCCGCCGGCTTTCCGTCGGCCGCTCGTGCGCGCCGCTTCGCGCTCGACGGGATGGTCCAGGTAATACGCCGTCTGGCGCGCCGCGTCTTCGAGGGACGTGTAGACGCCGAGGTCTTTCCCCACTTCGAAGAGCTCATGCAGTTTCGCGCGGTCGTCGACGAGCTCAAATCCGCCCGCGGCCAGGATCTGGAATGTGCGGTTGTTGACGCTCGAGAAGCACTGGAATGAATCGTGCACGTTCAGGCTGAGCTTGGAGGCGTTGTAAATTTTGACGGCGGACGTTCCCGGCGCTTCGCCGCGGTACTGCTTACGCAGGAACGGGTGCTTGTCGAACAATTCCTTCCACCGGAATTCCGGGCCCCAGACGCCGACATCAAAGGCCTGCACGGCTTCCAGCAGGGCGACGCGGTTGGGATAGGGCGATCCCACGAAGGCCACGTCCGCCCCCCAGGTCTTCTTTTCCTCGGCGGAAAGCGTGAGCGGCCTGTAGATTTCCGGCTCGTACCAGTCCATCAGGTACAGCGCCGTCTTCGCGCCCGCCTTCGCCAGGCCCTCGATGTACGACTCGTCGTACACGAACGTGAGGTCGTAGCGCGAATAGGATGCGGCGAGATTCCGGTAGCGGATGTCGCTCGTGCCGTCGGTGGACTTCGCGTACTGCAGGAACGGATCATCCCAGTGGTAAGACACCAGCGGCGCGAGCCGGCGAAGCGCGTCGAGCGTCTCCGGGAAAAGGATTTCTCCCTTCACAATGAAGATGACGTCCGGGCGGAACCGGCGCGCGGCCTCGAGCAGCTCGCGGTTCTTTTTTCGCAGCGAACGCGCGAGCAGGAGGTTCAGAACGCCGATCGAGTCGAGGAGCTTCTTGATCTTCTTAGACAGGCCGGGGATGTTGTACATCCGGCGCGCCGTCTTGCCCTTGTCCTGATTGTGGATTCCGTAGATGTGTTCGTCCACCTCCGCGCCGGCGGCGCGAAATCCGTTCGCCAGGCTGACTTCGAGACCGAAACAATACGGCGCGAGGTAAAAAATCTTCATCGGGCGGCTTCCGCGGGAATGAACGACATCACGCGCGCGGCCATCGTGTCGGCCGCCACGCGAGAACCGTCGGCGTTGATGTGGCCGTCGATCGGGAAGAACAGGCGAACGTCCGGATGAGCCCGGAAGGAAGGAAGCAGGTCGAGGAAGTCGATGTGGTGACGCGCCGCGATTTCCCGGGCGACCGCCTGCGGACGCGCCGCTTCATAGACGCCGGCGTCCACGCCGCGCCCAAGTTCACTCCAATAGGAAGCGCCGCACTGAAAATTCGAGGGAATGACCATGAGCGTGAAGCGTGCGCCCTGCGCGGCGCAGAGGTCTCGCGTCGCCACCATCAGCTTCTCAAAATAGGCCCACGCCCGGGTCATTTCCGGGCTGTAGGCTCCGGTCTGAAACACGCGCGACATGCCCGGCAGCCAGTCGTGTCCGACGGAAGCGCGTTTGCGAAGGATCGGAAAACGCGTGTCGAGAACCGTGAGAAACTTGTCCCACCACGGCATGGCGTCGCGCAGGCCACGCGTGATGCGAAAACGGAGCGGCACCTGGATGTGAGGCTGGGCCTGCTTCGGATTAAAGTATTCATCGAAACGCTTGGCCCGAATGCGCGTTGGCAGGCCGTCCGCATCGAACTGGCAGCGGGCAGCGTCGCGCTCCATGAGCTCGTCAATGTCACCGCGCGGAAGGAACCCCAGGAAAACGAAATCGGGGTTGAGCGCCATTCCTTCGTTCTTGAGGTACAGGTAGGCCGCGTCGGCGGTATCACCGGAGGCGAAGCCCGCGTTGATCACCTCGATCATCCGTCCCGGAAGGCGCTCGCGCAATAACGTCTCGAGCTGCTTGGGATAAGTCTGCTCGAGCTCGAGCCCGCTCCCGAAGGTAAAGGAATCGCCGAGACACAGGACGCGGAACGTTCCCGGCGCCTTCTCGCGGTTGAACTCGACGTCGCGATAGCCGAAGGAATTAATGCGAATCGTTGAGCGAAAGAAGGGCGTGTTCTGTTCCACCTCGGCATTGGGTTTCAGGGAAAACGGAAGGGCGCGCCCTTTCGCGAAAAAAGAATTCGTCTTCACGGGAGGGATCAGCCGCCGAAGTAGTGGTCGCCCGACAAAGCGCCGGTGCGACGATTGCGGAGCATGTGGATGCCGAGGAGTTTCACGTTCGTGTCGCGAACGTGGAGCGTGCCGACGGAACCGTTGCCCATGACGGCGGCGAAGTCCGGGAAAAGCGACGAGATGCTTCCGTGAAGGACGCCGCGCGCCGGAATGGAAATCGTCTGGATCGACTGGCGCAGGCCGTCGCCGGAAATGAGGCGGAAAGTCGTCTGGCTCGGCACGTCGTAGTCCGGGCGGCTTGAGTGGTTCACGACGATGACGTCCGTATCCCACTGATCGTCGTGGCGCACGCGCAGGAAATTCTTCGTTCGCCCCACCTGGTTCGAGCGAATGTTCTGGAGCGAACCAAGGTTGAGCACCGATGAACCGAGGTTGACAGACTGCCGCCAGCCAGGGCCCATGTACTCCATGTTGGCGTCAAAGGACGTCGGGACGAATTCATTGTTCTTCGGATAAAGAAGGACGCTGCCCACCCACGGCGCGGCTGGCCGAGCGATGCTGAGGCTCGTCGACAGATCATGCACCCACGTTTCCCACGGACGCAGCTTTTTCCCAAACGTGCCGACGTTCTTGCCCTTCTCATCGAAGATCTGGCCTTCGATTTCAAACGACAAGTTGAAGCCCCAGTTCATGATCAACGACACGGCGGTGGTCACCTTCGCATCGAAGACCACGCCGGCGGCGAACACCGGGCCGAGGCCCGCGTTCTTGAGCGCGTCGCCGCGGAGGACGAACGGCGGGCGACTCTTGTCGCCCGTGAGATGGTTCAGGCAATACGAAGAGCCGGAACGAGATCGGTGGAAAACCAGCGGACGGCCGATCGAAGACGGCAGAAGGATGGAGATGTTCCCCGGCTTGTCGCCCACAAAGCTCCGCCAGTCAGGAATGAGTTTCGTCAGGCTGAGGAGCGTCGACTGGCCCGGCGCCAGGCGTTCGGCGCGGACCTCGGTGGTGCGGCCCGAATGGTCGTAAAGTCGCACGATCAGCTCGGATGCGGCCGCGCCTTTCTTCGCGCGCTCGCAGTTCACCAGCCCGATCTCGACGTCTTCAACATCAGGGTCGTTGCAGACAATGACGCCCACCTGTCGCTCACGGTAGCCGAAGTCATCCACGGTGCCGTACTCGTGAATCGAGGCGGCGAAACGCTCACCGTAAAATTCATGGAGAAGCTTCAGTGGGATTCCCGTGCCCGCGCCGCCGTCAGTCCGGCGAAGCACGAAGGATCCGACAAAAGGCGTGGCGATGCCGAGCTTCGAGAGGATGGGGCCGGCCTCGACCACGCGCGTTTCCCGCGGGTCGAGCGTGATCGACTCGCCGCCAAGAACGGTCCCGTCGGACGCGCGGACGTCGATGGATATCGGAACCCGCTCCACGCCGTAATGTTCGGTCCAGTAATTGAAGATGTAGAGGCGCGTGTGAAACTCGGCGCTCTCGCGAACCCACGTGATCGCGTTTGTTTCGGCGGGCGCGATTTTGATCGGAAGCCGCCAGCCGAGCTTCTTCTGCAAACGGCTGTCGATCCGGCGCAAAAAGAGCTCCGGGGAGCGCCAGACATACTCGTAAAAGCGGTTTGAGAGGAGATTGAGATTGAGCTGAAGGGTGTTCATGAAACGCGGGGTGATTCTACCACAACATGGCTCGCCGAAGGGCAGCCAGAAGTGCGCGGTTTTACGCGGGTTTTTCGACGATTTCCCCCACCAGAGACCGACGGAGAAGTGGCGCATCCGACGCCACCAGTTTCCAGATGTAAGCCATGCCCAGAAGATTGAGAGCCGCGGATGAAATTGGAAGCGCTTTGAGCGCCGTCAAAGCGTCCCCGCGCGTCGCCAAAACCCAGAAAAAAGCGGCGGCGGCGGGCAACCCGTAAATCACGGCGAGCGCCTTGAAGCGATTCATGCAGAAGAGCGGATACATGAACCCGCTTCCGCACATCAACAGCACCTGGTAGGTCAGCAGAAGCGGAAGGAACCGGTGGCTCTCCAGAAACGTGGCTTTCCCGATGAGATGAAGCAGCGGGTTCATTCCGAGAAGGAGGACCGCGCTGCCGGCGGCGCCGAGCGCGAGCGTAAAGGCCTGCATCTGAATGATGCGCCGGACGAGCTGGGGCCGGTTATTTTCGGTGACCAGCCGGCTGAACGTCGGCGAAAAAATCTGTTCATTGACCGGCGCGAGGCCCGCGTAAAGGAACCCAGAGAGCGTGAGCGCGAACGAGAACAGCCCCACCTCCCGCGCGCCGCCGAAATACGCGAGGACCAATGACGGCAGCGAACCGAAAACGAGATACGAGAGCTGGAAGGCCGACAGCCGGAGGACGTTCGATTTCACGTTGCGAAGGAACGAGGGTTCTGTGAAAGAACCTTCCGCCGAGAACACCTTCACGTTCGTGCGCCAGAAATAAGCGCACGCCGCGGCGAAGGCGACAAGGGCGGTGGCCAGCCAGACCGTCACACCAATGAAAGCCGGATCGCGTCTCATCGACGGCGCCGGAAGGCCGTGAAAATAGAGAAACGCGAGGAAAGCGAGAAGGACGACAACCCGGCTGTTCACCAGGAAGAAATTCCAGACGTAATGACGATGCGCGTTGCAGACGTGGATGGCCGCGCCGGACACCGCTTCCACCAGCGACACAAGCGTGATGCCCAGAAACACGGCGGTGCCGAGATTGGACACGGCGTCGGCGTGCGTCGCGAA
>JBBRXR010000109.1:0-5902 GCA_038238485.1 Elusimicrobiota bacterium
CGTGTTACCGTCTCTGATCGACGGTCGTCCGTGACCGCTTCGGCCGCCTGCTGGATGAGAAGGAACGTGTCTTTGAATCCCTGCATGGCCTGAGGAGAGAGGACCGGGCGGATCGCCAGTTGCCGGCAGGCGTTACCCAGGGCCCACAGGTGACCCGCGAGATTTCCGCTGTCCACAGTGGACACGTAGAGCGGCTCAAGCGGGCGCAGGTCCTTTGTGTCGTACCAGTTGAAGAGATGGCCTTCGTGGCGACGCAACGACGCCAGGGTGTCGAGCGTCGCGGCAACGCGATCCACGGTGTCGATCAGCCCGAGCCAACCGAACTGCCGGGCGGAAACGGCGGAGAGGAGATAGAGCCCGATATTCGTCGGCGAGGTCCGATGCGCCACCACCGGCGCCGGAATTTCCTGAAAATTATCAGGGGGCAGGAAATGATGTTCGGCCGTGACGAAGGTTTCGAAGAAGCGCCACGTCTTTCGCGCGATCAGCTGGAGGTACCGGCGATCGGCTTCGTTCAGGCGAAGAACGCTGGGCGGCTTGGGCGGCAGGCTGATCGTGCGCGCGATCCACGGCGAGAGAATCCAGAGGACGCAGAAGGGAAGCGCCACCTCCCAGCGGCCGCCGCCGATGACAACGGCGGAGATGCCCATCGCGCCGATGATCGGGCCGCCCGCCATTTTCGCGTAGAAGGACGAAAGAGAAAGTCCGGAGCGGTCGACCGTGCTCGCGGCGGTATTCCATTCCAGAAGTCTCCGGTGGCTGACCGCCAGACGGTAAATCGTCCGGGTGATCGCGTCGATCATTAACCGCGCCTGACAGGCGAGGAAAGTTACGGCGAGAAAGACATGCCAGGCGGCGAGCTGGAAATCGTTCGCCAGCAAACCAAAATGGTGTCGGATGGCCACATCGCGACGCCCCGGCACAACGCCGCTGACGAGCGACAGGAAGGGGGGAATGGCGAGGACGGCCGCCCCAAACAGCATCCAGGTTTCCGTCGACGCGGTTCGCGCGATCACCGCGGCGGTGAGCGTCAACAAAAGAGCGGGCGCGCTCAAGGAGCGGCGGAGATTGTCGATCATCTTCCAGCGGCTGATAACGGGAAGAGCGCCGTGGCCGGTCAGGCGGAAGATCCACCGGAGAAGCTGCCAGTCGCCGCGGACCCACCGATGCAGGCGCGCCTCCGCGACCAGATAGTTGGAGGGATATTCTTCGAAGAGTTCGATGTCCGTCGCGAGCGCCGTTCGCGCGAAGACGCCTTCGAGAAGATCGTGGCTGAGCAGCGCGTTTTCGGGCACGCGGTCCTTCATGGCCCGTTCGAACGCATCAACGTCGTAGATCCCCTTGCCGACGAAGGAACCTTCCTTGAACAAGTCCTGGTAGACGTCCGAGACGGCGAAGGAATACGGATCGATGCCCGCCGGACCGGAGAAAATCCACTGGTAGAGCGATCCGCCCGCGGCGACGGGCAGGGTCGGCGTGATCCGAGGCTGCATGATGCCGTAGCCGTCGATCACGCGTCCGGTGGCTGCGTTGAACCGCGGACGGTTCAGCGGGTGAGCCATGGCGGCCGCGAGCTGGTACGCCGAACCACGGGCCATGCGCGTGTCCGCGTCCAGGGTCAGCACGTACCGAACGTGGGCGAGGGTCGCCGCCTCCGCCGGATACACGGTGGAGAGGGTGGTCGCACGGTCCCCACGGATGAGACGATTGAGCTCAGGGAGCTTTCCGCGCTTGCGCTCCCATCCCATCCAGACGCCATCCCGGGAATTGAAAACGCGATGTCGATGGAAGAGAGCGAAACGAACCAGTCCGTCGGGGCCGGGTCCGTGGCGCTGATTCAGGCTCTGAATACCCCGCTTCGCGGCGGTCAGAATGCCCTCGTCGTCGGGCCGGGATTCCTGCGGCGCGTCGGTCCAGTCGGCGAGGAGGGCAAACTGGAGATGACCATCGGGGTTGGCCAGGTAATGGGTCTCGAGGCGTTCAAGGTATTCATTCACCGCATCGACGTGGGGGAGCAGGACCGGCATGACGACGAGCGTGTGCGCGGCGGCCGGGACGCCTTTTTCAAAATCCAGTTTCGGCAGTGGCTCCGGCCCCATGACCGTGGTCACAAACCGGTTCACGAGCGCCACGGCCAGATCGGAAGCGGGAAATAGCGCCAGGAGGCCGAGACCGATCACCCCGGCCGGCCCCATGCCCTGTCGATGGGTTTCCCAAAGAGGCCACGCGAGGATTCCCGCCGTCACGGCGGCCTGGCCTCCCAGATACAGCGGCGTCGCGGCCGAGAGGAAGGCGCGTCGCAGACGCCGGCGAATCGGCCGCCGATAACCGATCGCCTCCTCGAATGCCAAGCGCCCGCCGGCAATCAGATGGTAGCCGAGGTCGCGTCGGCGGCCGGTCTCAACGTCGGATTCTGCCGTGGCGCGGCCCGCCGCCTCGACGGCGCGGTGCGCGACTTCGGTCTCCGGCAGTTTTGATCGGCGCGAAAGGTCTTCGATCGCATGCCGGTAGCTGTCACGGGTGGGGAAGTCCATGAGCGCAAACGCGCTGCCGGCCCGGAGGATCTCGTCGACGACCGAAACGCCCTCGAAGAAATGGGCCCAGTCCATGGATTCCATGAGCCGCAGGCTCGTGATGAGGTTGCGAACGGTGGTGTTCTTCGCCGTCTGTTCCTGGTGCTCAAGTCGGACAATCTCGTCGGCGTTGGTCCCCTGCGCCGCGAGGCGGGCGTCGAGCCAGCTGAGAATCGGCGCCGCGGCGGCATCTTTATCGCGAAAACGCTGAACCAGCTGGACCGCGAATGATCGCATCAGCGGGCCATCCTCAAAAGGCGCCAGCGCCGCGGCGGATTCGACCGCTGGCTTTCCCTTCATGCCCAAGAGGGCGTCCGCCAGGCGGTCGGCCTCGAGCCGGCCCTCGGTGGCCGCCATCATCCGATCGACGACACGCCGGAGGTTCTCGACCATCAGAATGCGCAAACTAATGGGGAGCGCCCACACCTCGCCGATGGTCAGCGGTTCAACGCGCTGGTAGGCGGCGATGAAGGATTGGAGCCAGTGGGGATCGAATCGGCTGTCGGTGTGCGCGATAAAGGCCCACGCCGCCCCGTAGACGCGGGGGGCTCCTTCGAGGAATCCGTTCGCCAGTTTGGGAAGCGCGCGATAATAGCCGGGCGGGAGTTGCTGGATGATTTCGCCGATCTGGGCTTCGACGATGTGGTAGTTGTCGATGAACCATTCCGCGGCGGGAGTGATGGCTTGCCCGTCGTGAACCGCGGCGGCGATCTCGCGGTAAGCGGCGTAGAGCGCGCGCCCATTCCCTTTGACCCGAACGAGGAGCGGATGCCGCCGCGTCGGGCGGTTCGTCACGAGTTGAGCGGAGGCGAGCGTCTGGGCGTGTTGCTCCAACCGCTCTAGACTGAAGAGCTCGGCACGAATCGGTTCATCGGATGGCGTCGGCCTGGCGGCCCGGGATGGCATCATTGACCCTATCAAATGTACGCGGACGAGGTCCGGAGGTTTGCGCAAATCAGCCGTATTGTAGAATCATCGCCGACGTTGGGAAATATCAACAAGTGAACAAGTCAACCTCTGGCCAACCAGGCGTCAATGGCGCCGCTCGTCTCCGGCAACTCGAAGCGGAGCTCCTTCAAACCAAGGAGCTTTTGCGTTTCGCGCAGTCCTCTTCGGCCCTCTTGCTGAGCATCGATGACGCTCTCCGCGTGCTCGCTGAACCGGAAGAGATCACTCTCACCGCCGCGACCATCCTCGGCACCCATCTCGGCGTCAGCCGTTGCGCCTACGCGGACGTCGAGAGCGACCAGGATAGCTTCAACCTGACGGGCGACTTCAATAACGGTGTTCCCAGTATCGTGGGCCGTTATACATTCACGCAATTCGGCGCGGAGTGCCTGAGGCTGATGCGCGCGGGCCAACCCTATATCGTGGAGGATTCAGAACGGGATCCGCGGACTGAATCCGTTCGCGATTCTTATCGACTGACGCAGATCCGATCCGTCGTCTGCGTCCCGCTGATGAAGAGCGGTCAATTCGTCGGCGCCATGGCAGTTCACGAGAAAGCGCCGCGCGTCTGGCAGAAAAGTGAGGTTGATCTCCTTTTGCAAGTCGCCAGTCGATGCTGGGAGTCCATTGAGCGAACCCGGATTATGCGAGAGCATCGCAATTGGGCCGCCGTGGTCGAATCTTCCAACGACGCCATCATCACCAAGACGCTCGACGGCATTATTACGAGCTGGAACGAATCAGCGGAGCGCATTTTTGGCTACACCAAAGCTGAAGTGGTTGGAAAACCGGTGACCATCCTTTTTCCTCCCGATCACATCGACGAAGAATCGGAGATCGTTCGCCGAATACGCAATGGCGAGCTGGTGAATCATTACGAAACGCTCCGGCGCCGCAAGGACGGCACGCTCTTGCCGATTTCTCTTACCGTTTCGCCCGTCAAAAACGGCGCCGGCGTGATCGTCGGGGCCTCGAAGACCGCGCGAGACATCACCCGCCAGAAGCTGTACGAGCAGCAGCTCGTCGACCAGGCGAACGAGCTCGAACAGTTCGCTTACGTCGCGTCCCATGACCTGCAGGAACCTTTGCGGAAGATCAGCGTGTATTCCGATCTTCTCGTCCGCAAATTCGGCGCGCAGGCGGGGCCGGATGCGGAAAAGTTTTGCCGAATGATTTCCGACGCGGTTCTTCGAATGCACAACCTGATCAGCGAACTCCTTATCTACTCCAGGGCGAGCCGCTCGGACATGCCGGCGGCCAACATCGAACTCGAGCCAGTTCTTAAAGGTGTCCTGTCCGATCTCGAAATCTCGGTCCGCGAGAGCCAAGCCGAGATCACGTACGACGCCCTTCCCTCCGTGCACGCGAACGCGTTTCAGGCCCATCAGCTATTCCAGAACCTCCTGTCGAACGCCATCAAGTTCCGTTCCCTGCTACCGCCGCGCATCCATATATCGGTTCAAGCTGAGAGGAAGGACGCGGTCATTTCCATTCAGGACAACGGAATTGGAATCGACCCACAATTTCAGGAGCGGGTGTTTCGGGTTTTCCAGCGGCTTCACTCCGGTGAGCGCTATCCCGGAACGGGAATCGGGTTGGCGATCTGCAAAAAGATCGTCGAACGAAATGGGGGGCGCCTGTGGATGGACTCCAAGGCGGGCGAAGGATCCACGTTCCACTTCACGCTGCCGCTCCCTCGGTAGTTAAACCTCGCGACGTCTCGCGCCACCACAGGACCAATCCGGCGGCCGTCATCACCCCTTCCGCCACCAGCGTCGCGAACGCCGCACCCTCGCCGCCATAAGCCGGAATCAGGATGAAATTGCAGGCCACGTTCACCGTGAGCACCACGGTTTCGACCGCGATGCGCCGACCCTGTCGGCCGCTCGTGGTGAGGATTTCGCTCAGCCCAAAATTCACGAGGCGGAAGAGGATGGCCAGCGACAGGATCTTCGCAATCCGAACGCCCGTCGCGTAAGCGTCTCCCATCGTCAGTCGAAGCAGGAACGGCGCGCCGAAACCAAACACCGCCGTGACCACGATCCCAGCCCCCAGGAGACCCAGCATCATCCGAATGGCAATTTTCCGATGCTGCGCGCGATCCACCCGGGCGGCCGCGAAGAGGGACGGTGTGAACGAGTTGGAAAACGCCGAGCCGAGCACGTAGCTCATCGCGATCAACCGGTACACGGCTGAATAGACGCCCACCTCCGCGCTCGAGCGCATCCCCGCCAGAATGACCACGTCGATATTGAAATAGGCGATCCACAGCAGGTTCGTCATTCCGAACGGAAGCGACGCGCGGAAGAATCCGGCCAGGGCCGCGCCGCTCACGCCCCGCCATGGCGCAAAGAGCCCGACGCGACGGCGCCAGACGTCCC
>JBBRXR010000110.1:0-5888 GCA_038238485.1 Elusimicrobiota bacterium
CCCTTGAACACCATGTGCTCAAGTCCGTGGGAGATGCCGTGCACGCGGGGCGCTTCATCGACCGCGCCGCAGCGGGCCCACGCCTGGAGGGCGACGACGGGAACGGTCGAGTCTTTCTTCAGGACGACCGTCAGGCCGCCCGGAAGCGTGTGGATCTCGGTGCCTTTAAAGGGGTGCGGCGCGTTGGCGAGGGTTCTCACTAAATCGCGGTTGTGACCAGCGTCTCGGTTCCAGCGACGCCTGGAATCGTTCGGAGTTTTTCGATGACGAGACGACTCATGGAGGGAAGGTCGTCGGTTTCGACGTCGACCACGAGGTCCCAGCGGCCGTAGACGGCGGAAACGTGAGAGATGCCCTTCACTTCCTTGATCTTCAACATCGCCTGATTTTCTTTGCCGGCCTGAAGCTTGACCAAAACAAGACCCGTGATCATCCAACCTCTCCTTTACAACGAGAATTGAAATTCTAAATGAGGCCCGCGACGTCCTGAATCAACTCGGCCGGAACGCCGATATCGATGACTTCCACCCGGCCCGCGTACGGGCGGGACTCCGGCTTGAGAAGGCCCGGCTTGTTGCACGCCAGTGTGACGGTGAAATCGGCGTTGACCGTGTCGCGCCCCATCGGCCCCGTGTCGCCATTCAGGCCGGACGGCAGGTCGACGGCGAGCACCTTCACCGTGCTCGTATGGTTTTTTTTGAAATCGTTGATCTGCCGGATCGCGTCGGTGACGGAAGCACGCAGCGGCGTCTTGAAACCGGTGCCCAGAAGCGCGTCGATGAGAAGGACGGGGTTGCGGTCCCACGCGGCCTTTTTCGCGGCGAATTCCGAGAACGGATGCACCGGAATTCCGAGCTTTTTGATGATACGAAAATTGATGGCGGCGTCGGCCGACAAGTTCGCTTCCGTTCCGAGGAAGAACATGGTGAACCGGGTGCCCTGCTGATGCAGGTGTCGGGCCGCCGCGAAGCCGTCCCCGCCGTTGTTCCCCGCCCCGCAGATGAACACGATGTGGCAGCGCTGGATCGGCTGAATAATGGCCTTGTGGATGCAGTCCGCCAGCGTCCGGGCGGCGTTCTCCATGAGGAGGAGCGTCGGAATGCCGTATTCCGAGAACGAGCGTCGATCGAGTTCCCGGGCCTGTTTAACGCTGAGTGTGGTCGGTCTCATCGGAATCCTTGGGGATCGGGTTGAGGGCGAGGCGGCGGGCGGTGAGGTAAGCGTCGACAACGCCGAAGACCCACACCACGATGATCAGCACTTCAAACGTCAGGAACATCGTGGGGTTCTGGCCCACCACTTTGACCACCGCGTCCTTGAACGCGCCCTGGTCGAGCTTCCACTGGTCCGGCGTGCCGGGCAGGAGAAGCGCCAGCGCGTCGGTCACCGCGCGCGAGAACCACAGGAACGAGGCGACCGATGCGAAGAGCAGCAGGCCTCCCTTGAAATATTCGCGGTTGGCGAACTGTCCCACGCCCGGCGCGACGAGAGCCGACAGGAGCGCCGGCCACGCGGGCGACGAACCAAAGCGTTTCTTTAAGCTCGAAGCCATCGAAGGACCTCCTCGGTCGGGAGACAGTTCAGTAAATGTTTTTTCTCGACCCATCCGCGGCGGGCGATGTGGACGGCCGTGGTCATGAAGTCGAGGTCCGGCACGCTGTGCGCGTCGGTGGTGACCGCGAGCGGAAGCCCGAGCTCGACGGCGCGGCGCACGTGGACGTCATCGAGTTCTTGGCGCTCGGGCTGGCCGTTGATTTCAAAAGCGGTCGCGTTCTTCTTCGCCGCGGCGAAGACGGCCTCGTAGTCGAACTGATAGGACTCGCGCTTGCCGAGGCGGCGCCCGGAAAGATGTCCCATGATGTGCGTGCGGCGGTGGCGGATAGCGCGGCAGAGCCGCTCGGTCATTTCCTCGGACGTCTGCTTGAAGCGGCTGTGAACGCTGGCCACCACGCAATCGAGGGCGTCAAGAATCTCGTCGGGATAATCGAGGCGGCCGTCGGCCAGGATGTCGACTTCCGACGAGCAGAAAACGCGGAAGCCGTTTTTTCCGTCCAGCTCGCGGACGGCGGCGATCTTCTTTTTGAGCGTGGCGGGTGGAAGGCCGTGGGCGATGGTGAGCGACGGGGAATGGTCGCCGCTGAAGAAATATTTCCAGCCGCGTCCGCGCGCGCCTGCGGCCATCTGCGCGAGTGTGTGAATGCCATCCGACAGGTTGGTGTGGTTGTGGAAGTCACCGAGCACGTCAGCTTCTTCCACGAGCGTCGGGAGGTTCCCCTTCAGGGCGGCGTCGATTTCGCCGCGGTCCTCGCGCAGTTCCGGCGCGATCCAGTCCATGCCGAGCTTCGCGTAAACTTCCTTCTCGCTGCGGCCCGCTGTGGTTTTCCCCGTTTTTTGATCGCTCACTTTCGAAAATCCGTATTCGTTCAGCGACAGGCCCTTCTTGAGCGCGAGCTCGCGCAGGCGGACGTTGTGCGCCTTGGATCCGGTGAAGTACACGAGCGCCGCGCCGAAGTTTTCAGCGGGCACGACGCGGAAGTCCACCTGCAGGCCGCTCGCGAGGAGGAGGCTGGCCTTGGTGCCGCCGGCCGCGAGGATCTTCTGAACGCCCGGGAACACGCAGAAATGTTTGATCGCCTTCTCCGGCTGGGTGCTCGTGCAGAGGAAATCGAGATCTCCCACCGTTTCTTTCCAGCGGCGAGCGGAACCGGCGAGCTCGAGTTGTTTGATCGCGGGGGATTTCTTGAGGTGCGCGGCCACCTCGGCCGCGACCCGGCGGGCCTGACCGATCAGCAGCCGCTGAACGCCGCTCTGAGCGAGCGTCAGGCTTGTGGCGATGTTCGATTCCAGCTTCTCGCCGAAACCGTCCAGCGCCTTCAGCGAGCCGCGCGAAACGGCGGTCTGCAGCTTGGCGAGCGAATCCACATGGAGCTCGCGGAAAAGGGTCGCGGCGCGCTTCGGACCGACGCCGCCGACGCGCATGACATCCAGAACGCCGACCGGGAATTTCTTGGCGAGTTTCTGGAATTCTTTCACCTGGCCCGACTTCTGGAATTCCTCCACGAGGTCGGCAATGCCTTTGCCGATGCCGGGAATGGACAGGCGCGCCTCGCGCGTGAGGGAGGAAACGTCTTCGGAATGGGTGGAAATGGTCTCGGCGGCGCGGCGGAACGCGCGGATGCGAAAGGGGTTGTCCCCGCTCAGTTCGAGCAGGTCCGCCATGTCGGATAACAGCTTGGAAAGAGGGGCGTTGAGCATCGCGCAGAGACTACGAAATCAATGGTCAAAACCGCACGGTCTCGTCGCCGAACGCCTCCTGGAATTCCCTCGCGATCAGCCGCGTGAACTCGCGCGCGCCCGCGGGATTCAGATGACCCTGGTCCGCGAAGGCCGCATTGGGAAGAAATTTCCGTTGCCAGCTCGTTTTCGTGACCCGAACGTTGGAATAACGGGCGGTGATCTTCGCGTAGAGCTCCGGTTGCCGCGCGAACGGCGGAAGCGTTCGATCGCGATAAATGAAATCGATGAGCAAAACCTGAATGTGGTTCTCGTGGGTGAGGTCGAAGAACCGGCGAACGTAGGGATCTTCTTCGAAATCAAACGGCATTGGCGCGATGGGCGTCAGGTCGGCGTGCGGGTCGATTCCGTAATCCGGCGGCAGCGTGCCGTCCGGAAAGATCGCTTCCTCCCGGATGTAATAATAGCCGCGATCGTGAAACATCTGGTCGATGACGGCGGCGTTCCGGCGTCTGGTGTCCGCGATGTCGCCGCGGCGAAGAAGGGAATTGACGGTGAATTTGACGATCTCGTGAGTGTACATGCGCATGGGGCTGACGTAGTTGAACAGAGCGGTCTTGTCTTGACGCTGAACGAACGAGAGCGCTTCGCGCCGCAGCGTTGCTCCCTGAACGCCGTAATAATCGAACAGGCTCGGTCCGGTTCCCCGGTCAATAATGACGGGCATCACGATGTATTTCGGCGGCGTACCGCGACGGACCAGGTCGCTCACGAGAAAATACGCGGGCCCGATCCCGAGGGTGGGCAGGGCGAGGTTGTAGGAACGGACCTTCCCCCCCAGCGTCCGGTCGAACACGTCGGGGACCAGGCCGGAGAGAATGATGCTGTTCCCCATGAAGAGGACCGGCCGTTCGTCCGCGTCGAACGTCAGGGAGGAGCGCGCCCATTCGCGTTTCTTCTCGCACATGATCGCCGCGCCGTTCTTGTAGACGGCGGCGGCGCGGAGCGTCAGCGTGACGAGAGCGCCGTAGAGCACGGCGCCGATCGCGGTGAACACGAGGAATTTTTTAACGTACGACGTCATGGCTCAGAACTGAAAATAGATGAACTGCCTGGAGCCCGCGTCGCCCAGCGTGAGGATGGCGAAGAAGAGCGCGTAATAGGCCGCCCAACGGACCGGACGGAACGCGTCGCTCCGAAAACGCTGAAGGATCTCCCGTGACTGCATCCACTCCACCGTGAAAAGAAACGCGATCAAGGCGAACCCGACGAACAGGTCGGTGGCCGTCCAGGTGTCGTAGGACACGATCCATCGCCCCGGTGCGTGGAGGTGCGACAGAAGGTAAATCGCGTCGGACAAAGATCCGGCGCGAAAGAAAACCCAGGCGACGGCCGCGATCTGGAAGGTGATGAAAATCTGCAGCGCCTGGCGAAGCGGTCCGGGATGGTCGAAGAGCGCCGAAAGCGAGAGGCGGTCCGCCGCCCAAACTTTCAACCGGGATCCGAGGTAAGCCAGCCCATGGATTCCGCCCCAGATAAGGAAGGTCCACGCCGCGCCGTGCCAGAGCCCGCTTAAAACGAAAACCGCCATGACGTTCGCGACCCAGCGGCCGGGAGACACGCGGCTCCCGCCGAGCGGAAGGTAAACGTAATCGCGGAACCAGGTGGACAGCGAGATGTGCCATCGCCGCCAGAACTCCGGGATGGACCGGGAAAGATACGGGAAACGGAAGTTCGTCATCAGATCAATGCCCATCATCCGGGCGGTCCCGAGCGCGATGTCCGAGTAACCCGAAAAGTCGCAATAAATCTGGATGGCGAAGAACCAGGTCGCCAGCACGGACGGGCCGCCGGCGAACCGGTGCACGTCGCCGTAGACGAGGTTGACGAAGACCGCGAGTCGATCGGCGATCACCAGCTTCTTAAAGAACCCCCACAGCACCATGCGAAGTCCTGCCGTGATCCGCTCGGGATCGAGCCTGGCTTCCCGACGGTATTGCGGCAGAACGTGTTCCGGCCGCTCGATGGGGCCGGCCACGAGCTGCGGAAAGAAAACGACGTAAAGCGCGAAGATTCCGAGATGACGTTCCGCCTTCTGCACGCCGTGATACACGTCGAACGTGTAGCTCAGCGACTGGAACGTGTGAAAGGAAATGCCGACGGGGAGCAGCCAGTGATAGACCGGAAAACGGGTGAGAAAATTGAACTGGTAAAAGACGGAGTTCGCGCTGGCAGCCGCGAAGTCGAAATATTTAAACGCGAAAAGGATCCCGAGATTGCCGGCGAGGCTGAACGCCAGGTACGCCTTGCGGGCGGCCGCGGTTTTGGCCTGCTCCATTCCGATGCCCGCGAAATAATCGATGAGCGTTGTGACGATCAGGATCAAGGTGTACTGGACGCGCCAGCACATATAGAAATAGTAACTGGCCGCCAGGAGCCAGGCCCAGCGCGCCCGATGCGGCAGCGCGAAGTAGATGGGAAAGACGATGGCGAAAAAGAGAAGGAAGTGGAGAGAGTTAAACAGCATGGGTCAACAGGGAAAACCGGCACGCGTCCTCGAACGCGTAAGGACCGTTGTTGAACACCACGTACGACGGCGCGCCTTCGCAGGCGAGCTTGACGGCGGCGAGTTCCTCGTTCGAGAACTTATGGAC
>JBBRXR010000111.1:0-5841 GCA_038238485.1 Elusimicrobiota bacterium
ACGCCGATCGAGCCCGTGAGCGTGCCGGGATAGGAAACGATCTTGTCGCCCGCGCAGGCGACGTAATAGCCCCCCGAAGCCGCGACGTCGCCGAAGGTCGAGACGATGTGTTTGCCCTTCTTGCGAAAGCGCAGGAGCGCGGCGTGGATGGCCTGCACGGCGCCGACCGAGCCGCCGGGCGAATTGATCTTCAGAACGATCGCCTTCACGTTGTCGTCGTCGGTCGCGTGGTCGATGGCCTCGACGATTTCATCGACGCTTTCTCCGCGCGCCATGGCGCCGCGGCCCATCGTGATCATTCCCTCGATCGGGATGACGACGATGACCTCGTTGTCGTGGCGATGTTCGCTCGGCTGTCGCCAGAGGAGCGCCAGCGCGATGACGATCACCGCCGCGTGAAGGATGACCAGGAGTAAGAACGGTTTTATTTTTTTCATGAGAGGGATCACGGCGCCGGCGCGACGGGCGACGGGGCGGCCAGCGGCTTGATGGACGACGTCGGCGATGGCGTGGGCGATGGGCTCGGCTGGTTTTTTCCGCGTTTCGCTCGGCGCGGTTCAGGCGTCGGAGACGGCTCGAAGACCGGCGGCGGCAGGTTCTGATCGCCTTTGGCTTCGATGCCTTCCTTCACGGCGCGAACGTTCTTGAGGAGCGTCGGATAATCGAGTTTCGCCTCGGAGGCGAGGTCCTTGAGCGGCACCTGGTCTTTCAGGCGTCGCTTGGCGTAATCCTTGAAGGACGCGCCGGTGGCCTTCGCGATGAGGACGATCGTGACGGTTTCTCCGCGGCCAAATCCATGGCGCTCCAGCTTCACGACGTCGTGGATATCGAGGCCGAAGTCGAAGGCGAGGTGGCGGAAGAAAGGTGAGCCGAGCGGCTGGGTGGAAACGTCCACGCCGAAATCGTCGGCAAAGACGGCGGCGGTGGACAGGATAAGGAGGGCCAAGAGGGCGAAGCGTCGGGTCACGAAATCATTGTACAACGCGGGCGAGCACGATGGTCCAGGGAAGCGGCGTCCGAACGGCGACGACCTGGAAATTCTTTTCCACCAGCCGTTGAAAGCCGGCGGTGGACCAATGATTGAGATGGCCGGGCGTGTTCCCCCACGCCCGCACATATTTTCCGCGCGCCATGTTGAGCGCGCGCCAAAGAGGCTCGCGCGGCACGCTCACGAGTACCCAGGGCCTCGCCAGCGTCGCCAGCGTGGAGAGCGCGGTCTCAGGATCTTTCACGTGCTCAAGAACCTCGATCGACATCACGAGCGGGGAGGCGTCCCGCTCGGGCCGGAGGTCCTCGACCGCGACCACGTCGTAGGAAACGTTCGGCGTCGTGGTTTGGGCGCGAGCGACGTCGATGACCTGGCTTGAAAAATCAGTGGCGCGAACGCGCAGGCCGGCGGCGGCGATCATCCGCGCCACCTCCCCTTCGCCGCAGCCCACTTCCAGAACCTCTTTTGCGCCCGTCGACAGCGCCAGTTCCCGAACGGCGGCCATGAAGGCGTTCACCATCCATCGCTCGATGGGATTGCGGGAGTGGTACTTATCAAACGCGTTGCCGGCGACGACCCCGTCTTCGATGATCACGCGGCTAATTCTCGCCGGGGCGGGACTGAAGCTGTCGGAGGATCGCTTCAAGAAGCTTGCGGTTGACCGCGATCAGGTCGGCCAGCACGCCAACGACGAGCAGCAGCGCCCCGAGGCTGATGAGAAGCGCGCACAGGATCACCGACTGGATGTGGCCCGTGCCGCCGCCATGCAGGTAAAAATAGACGAAGCGAACGCCGAGAGCGACGCCGGCGGCCATGAAGAGCATCGATGCGACCAGAAAGGTGGTTCCCGGATGATAGATCACCGAGGTCCGCAGCGCGGTGGCGGCCGCGTTGACGACATAATGCGGAAGATGGCGGATGAGACGCGAGTCGCGCATCTGCCGGTTCACGCGAATCGGGACGGAGCAGAGCGTCAGGCCGCTTGCGCCCGCCTGGAGGATGGTCTCGAGCGTGTACGTGTAACCGCTGAAGAGGTGGACCCGCTGGGCCGCCGCGCGCGTAAAGGCACGAAAACCGCTTGGCGGATCGGCGATGTCGACGCCGGAAAGAAAGCGAAGAAGCGTGCGGCCGACCCGGTGCAGGGCGCGTTTGAGCAGCGTGTAGTTTCCCATGGCGTCGACCGGCCGCGTTCCGATCACCACATCGGCTTCCTCCGCGAGGATCGGCGCGAGGAGGGCCGGAATGTCGGCGGCGTTGTATTGGTTGTCGCCGTCGGTGTTGATGATGACGTCGGCGCCCGCGTTCAGGCTCGATTCGATCCCGGTCATGAACGCGTGCGCGAGACCGCGGTTGCGATGGTGCCTGACCACGTGGTCGACGTTGAGTTCGCGGGCAATCGCCACGGTTCGGTCAGCGCTGCCGTCGTCGATCACCAGCCACTCCACCGAGTCGAACCCGGCGACGGCGCGCGGCAGGCTTCGCAGCGTATCGGGCAGCGTGGCTTCTTCGTTGAAGCAGGGAATCTGGATGATCAGCTTTCTACTCATGCGCCTTCCTACCAAAAAACCTGGCCAACGTCCCGCCCAGGGCGAGTGGGAGCAACCAGATCGCCACAAGGCGCGCGGTCGTCAGCGGGCTGATGGGATCGGCGACGCCGTCCTTGACCCCGAGCCACCGGCCCACCACACCGATGCCGCTCAGCGGGACGATCGAGTTAAACGTTTCGCGCGTCTGAAGGAATAGCGCCCGAAAGCTGTTGGTGAGGTAATCATTGTTCACCCAGCCGGTCCCCCACTTCGTCGATCCTTCCGTGACGATCAGCGGCCAGGAGGAACCGAAGATCAGAAGCAGGAGGGCCGGAATGACCGCCATGGTGGCGGCGAGCGCCAGCCGGCCCCCCGGGTGCGCCCCGCGCTCGATCCACCGGGACAGGCCGATCGTCGCCAGCGGCGTGGCGGCGGGAACGAAATAGCGATAGCCGAAGCATGACCCCTGGGTTCCCCACGACAGCGTCAGGACGAAATTGCCGAGGAGCGCGATGAGAAAGGGTATCGCGAGATATCGCTTCGGGCCCAGCACCCCGCAGCTCCCGAGGCCAAGAAGGACGAGCGGCGCGGTGATGAAGAGTGACCAGTCTCGACCGAACAGGACGTGCACGAAACGCTCGTAGAAAAAAACGGCGCTGCGGCCGAAGAGCTTTTGGTGAACCACGCCCGCGTTCCATAATTCGCCGCCGTTCACGTGGGCCCTGGTAGAAACCGAGGCCATGACGGACACCACGGCCGCGAGCGTCAGGAATTGGGCGAGCGCGACGCGCCGCGCAGGGGAGAGGCGCGTCCACCCGGTGACGGTTCCCGGCGCGAAGTGCGCGGCCAGCGTCGCCCAGATGAACGCGATCGCGATGGGAAGATCGTTGTAGCGAACGAGAAAGATGAACGCCGCCACCAGGCCGGTCAGCCCCCATTTCCGCCAACCGTCCCCCCAGTGCCCTCGCGGCGGCCGCCAAACCAGAAAAAGGGCCAGCGAGATGATCATGAACTCGTAAATGTGGCTGCTGATCGAACGGCGGTAGGCAAAATAGAGCACGCCCGATGCCACGATCGAGATGCCCGTGGTGACGGCGGGATAGCGGCAACCGACGCTGTCGTCGAGGATGAGGAAGAGCAGAAAAGCTCCCAGCACGGCGTAGATCTGGGTGGCGACGGGGAAGGCGAGGCCTGTCCAGCTGTGGTACAGCGCTTCCCGCGTGCGCCGTTCGGTCACGGCGTCATGATTCCACCGGTCCACCAGCGAGAAAATAAAGATCACAGGCGCGGCCATGAGCGATGGGCCGACCGAGTGATTGAAGGGCATGTATTCGGACGTTTCGAGCGCGTAATTGGTGCGGCCGTAAACGAGCGCGGTGGCGTGCGCGAAATAATTCAGCTCATCGGGCGCCGGCGGCGTGACGAGGTTGAATTGTTCGAGATCTTTGGGAATGACCAACAGAAAAGCGCAGACCGACAGGATGGCGGCGCAGGCGAGAAACCGACGGCGGCCGAGGAATGGTTTCGGGATCAGACCTCACCTTGATGCGTCGACAGGCGGCGAACTTTGATGCCCGGCTGGCGCAGAAGCGCGATGGCTTCGTTGCCGAGCGGATACGCTTCGTTGTAGACGACTTCGCCGATGCCGGAATTGATGATCATTTTGGTGCAGATCAGACACGGAGAGAAGGTGGTGTAGAGCGTGGAGTCCTTGATCGAGATGCCGTGATAGGCGGCCTGCACGATCGAGTTCTCTTCAGCGTGCGAGCAATAACATTCGGTGAGGCCTTCTCCGCTCGGGCGAAACGCGTTGCAGCGCGGGCATCCGCCCTGGCTGCAGTTCACAGTGCCGCGCGGCGTTCCGTTGTAGCCGGTGGAGATGATGCGGCCGTCTTTGACGATGAGGGCGGCGACCTTCCGCTTCATGCAGTTCGACCGGGACGCGACGACGCGGGCGATGCGCATGAAGTACTCGTCCCATCCGGGACGGGCGGCGTTCATCAGCATCTTGCTGAAGAGCCGGGAGAGTTTGGCGTGAAGCTGGTCAACGCTGCCGTTGTTGGGGATGGTCTCGTCAGCGAGGAGCGCGGTGGCGTGGAGGTTCTGCTTCGTGGGCTCGGCGCTGGTGAACTCGCGTTTTTCCTGAAGGACGAATTCCTTGTAGGTGCGCGCATCGGCTTCGCGATTGCGCAGGTGCATGCGATCGAAGCGCTTCTGCGGCGTGGCCTCCACCGAGACGAGACGGAAGTCGCGGGCGCTCCGGCGGAAGGCTTTCACCTCTTCGGGATTGCGGAAGGAGTCGACCACATAGTGGTGGTCGTCCTCGATGCGCTTCAATATCTTGTCGGCGAGGACCGACGGACCGTTCTCGTCTCTCAGCTTGTTGCCGAGGAAGATGAGATTGTTGCGCGTGATCGGCTTGCGCCGGCGCTTGAGCTCCTCTCGGAGCACGTCTGAAAGCGAATAGTAAGTGAAACCGCGCGACTTCAAATACGCGGCCACTTCCCCTTTTCCGGATGCATTCTTTCCTGTCAGTCCAATTATCATGGTCGATGGATTATAACTTTGCCGCTGGCCTGAACAACATCGATCCCGCCTCCGTGTGAAATAACCAGCGTGTCCCCATCGATCCAGCGGGGCTCGACCGGCATGGAAAACGCGCCGATTTCCTTCCCATCCACGAATACGGTGCCGTTGGCGAAGCCGGAGGCGTCCGGTTCACCTTGCCGGACCCAGGAAATCCGATCTCCACTCGGCGAGAAGCGCGGCGTCTGATATTCCGACCACGAACCCGGCGAGGTGACGTCGGTGAGCGCGCCCGTTTTCAGGTTCATCTTCACGATCCGGCTGATGAGCGCGGTCTCGTCTTCAAGTTGGTCGGGCTGCCGCGTCGCGGGTTGGCCGAGCGACGCCACGAGCCAGCGTCCATCGCGGCTGACGTCTGCCTGGCCCCAGAGACCGCGCACGTCGGTGAGGCGATCGGGCAGGTCCTGGCCGGGCGCCTGCGCCATCAGCGCCCCGTGAAGGTAGTCCGAATCGGACGACGTCAGAAGGAAACGCCCATCGGGCAGCCAGAGCTGAAATTCACCGGTGAGGCGGACGGCATTCGAGTCACCGCCCGCCGCGTCGATCAAGCGGAAACCGTACGGGACCGGGCGGACTTCGCGCGCGGCCTCGATTCCTTCCGGGTCTTCCGCTTCGGAGTGCGCCACGTTGTAGAGGATCTGGCGGCCGTCGGCTGACCAGCCGGTGATGAGCACGTAGACCGATGCGAAGTCGTCGTCAGACTTGCGGCCGTGCCGGGTAAGGCGCTGGCGAGCGCCGGAT